>NZ_JAUBPS010000025.1:0-88165 GCF_036700865.1 Microcoleus sp. S13C4 | reverse complement strand
TAAGTTATTAATACATTACTTGAAATTTCACGATATTCCCATTCCTGGGGCATTCATACCTTGATTCAGCAACGCCGTTTTTTATTTCTGGACGGATGAATCCGGGGGCTTGTATCCTAGATGCTTTCGGTCAGGTTGATGATTGTTCAAAGGCTTAATATTTAAGCATCCTAATCCTGACTCCTGCTAGAATCGCCAAGATTATCAACTTCTCATCATCCCCTACTCGTGAAACATCAACAGCGATAAAAACAAATCCGCCACAAAAATAAATACCCACGAAGTCACAACCGCCGCCGTTGCAGCTTGACCTACTCCTTTACCTCCGCCCGCAGTCGTCAACCCCCAACCGCAACCGACAAGGGCAATTATCAACCCAAACATAAAACTCTTAATCGCCACAGTTACTAAATCCCAAGGCCCCAAAGAAGTCCGCACAGATTCCAAAAATACCGACGGTTCCAACTCGTAAAAATTAACCGCCACAAATAGCCCGCCCAAAATGCCCACTGCTACTGCAAAAATTGTTAAAATCGGCAGCATGATGCAACAAGCTATCACCCTCGGCACTACTAAATAATCAACCGGATTTGTTCTCAACATATACAGGGCGTCTATTTGTTCCGTCACCTGCATTTCTCCTATCTCCGCCGCAAAAGCCGAACCTACTTGTCCCGCCACCACGCCCGCCGTTAAAAGTGGTGCTAATTCGCCACAAAATGCCACAGCAAAAGGACCTCCCACCGCACCAACCGCCCCAAAGTGAACCAATTCTCTGGCCGATTGAAAGGTAAAAATCATGCCACCAAACAAGGCTATTAGCAGCACGGATCGCAAAGAATCCAGGCCTACTGTTACTAAATGTTCCATGATTTTGCGACGGTCAATTTTGCCTTGGAGTATGCGTAGCAGCACTTGGCCACCCAGGAACAACGTCACGAAAAACCGCTGAAACCACCTGTTATTGAAGGTTTCATCTAAATGTCGATCGTACTTTTCTTGGTATTTTTTAACCAATGACTGCGGGCTCGCGATTAATTGCAAACAGAGCGAAGCATTGCCACATAGAGATTTTCGGCAATCCTACAGCAATTATTGCACGATTTGTCAACATATATTTTCAATCTGCCAGCCCTGCGGTGCGTGCGATCTACCTTTTTAGATTTTAGATTGGCACTGATTGATTCTGTGGTAATCATCACTCATTTCCCAATCTAAAATCTAAAATCTAAAATCCTAGGACTACTCCGCAAGTAATAAGTCGATAAACTTATCCAACTGTTCATTATATTTTTCGGCTAGATCCTTGCCAATCCTCAGCAGTGCCGATATCTTCTCTTCGGAGGCATCATCAATCGGCAGCGGTTGTTCGTGGCTCAAATCTGGATTAATTCTCAAATATTGATTTGGTCTTTCAATTGCATCAAAAATTTGAACCATTTGATAATTTACAGTTTCAGCAACGCCCGTCATCATGATATTAATCAAAGGCTCAACCCACTCAACTTTACCCCAATCTTTCGCTTCTTCATAGGGGAATTTTTTCTGAGCTTGTCCTGTCCCCAGCGATAAAATTACCATATCTTGTGCTGTCGGGCCTTTGTCGGGGCGATCGTCAGGAATTCGGAATTTATTTCTAACTTCTGCATAGGCACAAAGGGCGGGATTGTTTGCGAATACTCCCCCGTCAATTAAAGCGTAGGATTCGTTTGTCAAAGAGTAGATTTTGGGAAGTTCAAAGTAAGAGGGTGCTGCCGATGTGGCTCTGGCGATATCTCTAATAAAATAGTCTTCTGCTGGATATTGTTTAGCATCTATTTGATCAAAAAAGTGAGCTTTTCTCCTTTCGATGTCGTAACTGGAAATTAAACAAGGTTTCAGAAGTTCGCTGAGTCGGCAATCTCTAAAGTTTTCCAAAAAGAATTGTTCTAAGCGCTGGCCGGGATATTTCTCATCTATCAAACCGTCTATAGATTTGAGTTTTTGCCATAATGAACTCTTAAAAACGTCGCGACCGCTCTTAATCGAAAAATTAACAGCATCTTCGGCCGACCACCGAGGTCGGGTGGGATTTTCGGCGCCAGGACACAAATAGATGCAAGTTAAAATGCCTCCCGCACTTGTTCCCGCGATTAAATCAAAATAGTCAGCTATTCTCGCCTCTGGGTTGCCGCTTTTTTGTTGCAGCTTTGACTCAATGCTAACTACAACTTGCGCGGGGATAATTCCTCTAATTCCGCCTCCATCTAGGGATAAAATTCTCGTATATTTAGCCATAATTGTTGCCTCTTCTCGATGTTTGCTCGTTTCCTAATCTCAAATTCCCAAGCCTCGGGATTCATGCACCGCTCAATCCCTACTCTAAAATCTCACATCTAAATTTAATTGGCGGGCTGCGATCGTATAGCGAAAAATGTATTCTACAATTTCGACGTAATTGTAGGCGGTGGCTGGCGAGTCTGCCCATACTGTGATGCCGTGATCGCGAATTAACAAAGCAGGTACAGAGGGCGCACAAACGGCAAAAAATTCGCAAATTTCCTTGGCTATTTTAGGCACTTCCAAATAATTTGCAAATAGGGGTATCGCCACCTGCGGGTTTTCCTCCCACACCCCCAAACCTTTCAGCATTTCGATGGCCGGTAAAGGTACTGCATCTCCTGCGGTTAGGCGAGAAACTAAATTTGCCTCGATCGAGTGGACGTGATAGCAAGCTTTAGCGTCTGGAAAACAATTGTAAACGGCTAAATGAATGCTGGTTTCGGCCGAAGGGCGGCTGTCGGCAACAGGTTGCTCGACAATTGCGCCGTCTGAGTTCATTCTGATAAAATCTTTTTCAGTTAACTGCCCTTTGGCGCGGCCGCTAGCAGTAATCCAAAAACTACCATCTGGTAAGCGGGCTGAAAGATTGCCAGCAGTCCCAACCATCCAACCGCGATCGTAAAAATGTTTGGCTGCTGCAATTAAATCCGATCTCAAATCGCCACTCATTCTTTACAAATCCTCAGTTTTTAATCTACTTTTTACGTAAATAGGAATTGTGCTGGAGTATCTAAACGTAGGGTGAGGAGTACACACCTTACTAATACATATAGCGCTCAACGTAGGGTGCGCCATAAGCAGTTTAATACATACACATACCGCATAGTGCTATTTTATTGGCGCAATTCCTACTTGAGTTTCAATTCCATTTTTGGGACAAACTTTCCAACACGTCAAAAAAAGTATCCCATTTAGTATAAGGCTTTTGCTGTTCGTCTAGATACTCGGCAAGCCGATCGCGCGCAAACACCGACGAAGCCTGCAAAGCCATATTAAAATCCGTCAGCGAATCTCCGATCGCCACCTGTTCCTGGGCCGGGTGCTGGGCCATCACCCGCACCTTAGACACTAATTCCTCATCTCCCTCCAACTCCGAATTGACTTGCAAGCGAGGACCCGTAGGGTTCACATCCACAGCGTAAATAACGCTCGCCCGGTGTACCAAATCGCCCATTACCGTCTCTACCATGACCCGAAGACCGCCGGAAACGATCGCAAAATCCACTTTTCGCTCGTCCAAAAAATCCAGCAATTCTACCAAACCCGGCCGCATGAGCTTTCCCCTAGAAAATTCCACAATTTCCCCGTAACATTCCGACGGAATAGACTCTAGTAACTGCCGCACTCCCGATCGCAAACTCAGCCTTCTAGCGTATATTTCAGGCATCAGTTGAGACGACAGTTCCGGTGCGAAATGCTTGAGCATTGCCACAAAAGTTTCTTCAACGGTTATTGTGCCGTCAAAGTCGCAGAATACCACCCGTTTCTGATTGTTCGGGATTGGAGATTTTTGCTTGTCATCGGTCATTGTCAGTCGCACAAGAGAGAGAACGTAAAAAGTTTACACTATTCCTCGTACACTATCGAGCAACAAACACCCCGGCAACCAAAAACTAATAGCTACGCGCTGTGTTTTGGCAATCGCCCGCAGGATTTTATGCAGATTCTTCGAGATTATCTTCGAGCTCGTCTTCGAGTTCATCTTCGAGCTCATCTTCGAGCTCATCTTCGAGTTCATCTTCGAGTTCATCTTCGAGTTCATCTTCAATGAATGCTTCTTCTTCCTGCTTTTTATTTTTGGTCTTTTGGGGGGTAGACTTAGCCGGCAAACAGATTAAATTGTCATCCTCAGTATTAATCAAACCCTTCGATCGCAACTTACCCATCAGCCGCGTCACCGTCACCCGCGTTGACCCTATCGCGCTACCAATTTGAGCGTGAGTCAATGCCCAAGGCAGTCGGTAGCCCCGAACCACATCCGGTTCGCCATCACTTACGTAAGGTTCGCCGAACTCTTCGATCAACAAAGTGAGAAATCCCAGCAGTCGGTCGATCGTCCGGCGCTGTCCCAAAGTGCTCAGCCAGAGAAGTTTACGCTGGTGCTGGTAGCGAAACGCATCCAAAATTTCCCTACGAAAGTGAGGCCAATTATCCAAGTCGTGCCAGTACATCCACACTACGTGAGTTTGATCGGCGTGGGCGTAAGCTTGGAGAGTAAACGGAGACTGAGCAACCAGTTCAAAGGGCTGACCGGCGCCGACGAAGCCCAAAAAAGCTTCTTCTGTAGTTTTATCAGCGGATTTTGACTTCGCCGCCGCAGCGCTAACTTGAGCGCTACCTACGAGTCGCACAGAACCTTTCTGGACTAAATACAGCAGTCCGGGTCTTGCGGGAATCCGCTCATCTTTGCTAAAAGTCCGGCAGCGGTAGTGTTCCTGGGCCCAGTCGATAATTCGCTGCCAAGTGATAAACGGTCGATCGATAGTATCTATAGGGGTGGAAGTTGATTGCATAGGTAAGGCTCTGGGATATATTTAATCAGTGAGAAAAACGGCTTTTGGTAGCAGCGCGATACAAAGTGAGACAGCCAACCCCCGATCGAGCTTGCACGCTTCTTAAGTGTGCTGACTTTTCTTAGTTTTACCGAAAGATTCAATGTAGCAAAAAATACATCAAAATGGTAGAATTCAGCAAAAAATTTGTCGTAAATTATTGTTGTTTAGGCCAAAAATCGCTAGAAAGCAGATTAATTCGATGTAGCCCCGCCCGGAGGAGCCGATCGAGCATCTCTGACATCAGCGGTTTAACGTAGAACAACAATGCAAGCGGTAACACTCTACCGTCCCTGTTACCGTAGGATCAGCCGATATGGATACAGCAAATATCTCGCAGTGCCCGGAAGTTACAGTGAAGTGTTTCTTGCTTTCCAAGTTCCAAAGCGCGATCGCCCAGCAGGGGAAACTAAAGGAAATTCCGTTAAATCGAAGTAAAGATAGCGCGCGGGTGGTGTACGTGTCTGCGATCGCCCTGAAATTGGCTAAAACTTGGCAGCAGACACCGCAGACAATTGCGGCAAAGTTGGCCGAAACTCTCGAACCGCTGTGCTGCCCAGATTTCGCCGTTAAAGTCGCAGGGGCGGGAATTATTGAGTTGGAGTTGACTGATGCAGGTTTAGCATTCTGGTTGCAGCGTTTAGCTCAAACGAACCTCCCAGTTTCAGAATCTAGAATATTATCTCCTGTTGTGTCTGCCGATCGACTGTTTCCCATTCAGTACAGCCACGCGCGCTGCTGTTCCCTGCTGCGAATGGCCCACCGCGATCGGATAATTGCGATCGCCCAGCCCGATGTGGCTACAGCGCCGCAAATTTGGTCGCTGGCGAGTCCAAATCCTATCCCTTGGATCGACGAGGGCGATCGACTGCGGTTAGTGCATCCAGCAGAACGCCGTTTAATATCCCAACTGTTAACAGTGCTAGACAATTTATATCCTACTTTTGACGTGAAAAACCGCGAACAACCTGTCAATTATTTCAAATTAGCCAATAGTTTGAGCGAAGCATTTCAGATTTTTTACAGCCAGTGCCGAATTTGGGGAGAAGTTAAAATAGACCACCCAAAACTCGCCCAAGCCCGATTGGGTTTAATATTAGCAACTCAATCTTTGCTGCGATTTATACTAGAAGAGTTCTTGAACGCTATTGCTCCTTTAGAACTTTGATTTTATCCTCATGTTTAGCAATATTTATTCATAATCAGAGGGGGCTTTCCGAAATTTTACTTGACTTATTCCATCGGAAAATATCTCTATTTTATCTAAAACACTATGAACTATCCTGTAATCGGCTGTCGGATATAAAAATTCTAAAAACTTAACTAACTCTTTATCGATAATTTTTTTCATTCTTCATTAATAAAAAAACTATAAGTTAGGCATTCTTATTTTCTCTTATTTATTTAAGTAATCTTTCTTTTTGCTTTGGAGAACCATAATTTTTAGCTGGCATCTATGGCAATACGGTTCAGTTAAGGTCCCTCCTCCCTAACCCCCTTAAAAAAGGGGGGACAAGAACTTACTCAAAGTCCCCCTTCTTAAGGGGGATTTAGGGGGATATCCGAGGAATAAATAGTTTTAACCCAAGCGTATTGGCATCTATGGCTGTGTTCCTTAAAATACTTAATCTTATACTATACAATTAAGCTGCGTAGCAGCTTATCTATTAGCTATCCAGTATGCTCGAAAAACAAGAAGAATATTACAGCTTAGTAAAAACGAATCCTCTCCCTCTTGAGGAAATGCAAGAGGATATAGCCTTACCAGAGACGGTACTTCTGACCAATCAGCCTCTAAAACTTTCCAAACCGGAAACTCGGTCAAGCCTCAGAGCACTAACTTTGGACGGTGTTTTCGCTACGCTTTTTTATAGCATCATCGGTGGCGCGTTGCTCAGTAATTTCTTGCTCGATTTGGGGGCGGGTCCAGTGGAAATTGGTATGCTCGCCTCCATTCCTCAACTGGTAAATTTGCTCCAACCGTTCGGAGCTTATATAGGAGACCGAACGCAGAGCCGCCACTGGTATTCCTTCTGGATTTTCGGAATATCGCGGCTGCTGTGGCTGATTCTCGTGCCAGCCCTTTGGTGGGGAGGCTCATTTCATTTGGCCCAACATCAGCTAGTGCAGTTGACATTGGCAATCATCTGGGTAAGTCAAGTCTTAGAATCTTTAGGTCGTGCTTCCTTCTTGAGCTGGTTGGCGGCGTTAGTACCTCAGCGGTTGCGCGGGCGGTATTTTGGCTTTCGCAATAGTGCTGTCAGCTTGACAAATCTCATTGGTGTGCCGTTGATGGCTCTAGCGGTATCGAACTGGCCCGGTGGAAAGCTCCAAGGTTACAGCGCCCTCTTGGTTTTAGGAATTGTGCTTGGCCTCATCAGTATAGGTTGTCAGTTCTTTATGACCGATGTGAACCCAAAGCTTGTACACGTCACGCATTTAGATACAGGCGAAAAATCATCCACAGGGATAATTTTTAGCTTTCTCAAAGAAGCCAATTTTTTAAAGTTTTTGCTTTACTCTGGTCTATGGAGCTTTGCCGTTAACGTCAGCGCGCCCTTCTTTAACCTTTACTTGCTGGATGACCTAAAGATAGATGTCAGCGTGGTAACGCTCTATGGCAGCTTAGGTGCTGGTGCTAACTTGCTGATGCTGGTTTTTTGGGGGAAGCTGGCTGACCGGGTTGGGAATCGCCCGATCATGATAGTAGTGGGAATCTTGGTGGCTCTGACCCCTCTACTCTGGCTAGAAGGTGGAACGGCTCCAATTTTCCTATGGGTCTGGTTCCCGCTGTTGCACATCATCGGCGGTGCAACGTGGGCGGCGATCGACCTGTGCAGTGGTAATCTGATGATGTCGGTGGCACCACTGTTGAATCAGTCGATATACTTTGCGATCGCAGCCGCGGTTCCTGGTGTCACGGGGGCAATGGGAATCACCGTTGGTGGCTTTCTCGCCACTTTGACCAATCTCGGTGGTCTGCCAGGGGTGTTTGCCCTCTCAGCCGTCTTACGACTGGTGGCTCTCCTGACCTTGGTTTTTGTTAGCGAGCAGCGTTCTGTGTCTTTGGGTAAGTTTTGGCTGCTCTTGTTGCCAGCTTGGTGGAGAAGAGTGGCGATTGAACCTGGAGACATCAGGTTTCAACCATTAATAGTTGAACAGTTGGACTCTGCGCCTGAAAGCTCATGCGATCGCTCTTCAACTCTTGATTGATTGTAGTCCGACAATAATTCATAAAAGAGTTGATTAACCATTTTTAAAGTGTTAAAATACTCATCAGATAATCTAAGATGTGACGGTTGTTGGGTCGCTTTTTTTCAGAAATATAAAATCGGACAACTATGGAGAAGTTTTGAATGGTATCTAATTATTTTTGGGTGCGTTCAAAATTTTTTACGATGGCGATCGAGCTTTGAGGAACGATCGCCTATTCTCCCGCTCGTCAATCGCTCCTGGAACGACGATGCTCAATTTAATCACTTGACGAGCGGCTGTTGAGGGATCTTCAAATTCTGGCGTTGTAAAATAGCGAGAGTTTTCTTCCGTTTTTTGAGGATACACCTCATTGTCACACTACCACCTATAGCCTCACCTGGGCGTCAAATTCATCGATGTACTATCCCAAGATAATGCCTGCATCTAGTTTAAGGCGTTGCAGGCGAGATTTGCTTTTTTCCAGGTTGTGCGATCGGCAGCGTTACTGTAAATGTACTGCCAACCCCTTCTTCACTGTTGACAGTAATTTCGCCACCGTGCAAGTCCACGCATTTTTTAACAATGCTCAGCCCCAGTCCAGTACCGGGAATGCGACCGACATTTTTGGCGCGGTAAAATGAATTAAACAGCCGTTCTTGGTCTGCTAGAGGTATGCCAATTCCGGAATCCTGTACCGCAAAAACTGCCTCGCTTTCAGTAACTTTTAATTCAAAAATTACTTCGGTATTTGGGGGAGAATACTTAATAGCATTGGACAGCAAATTGCCCATAATTCGCCGGAGCAAGCTTACCTCCAAACACGCCATCGCCGATGGACTGTGATTCACAAAAATCAGCGTTACCCGCTCATTTTCAGGTTTCAACTTCAGACTGCTCTGAAATTCCCCTACCAACTCATTACAAAACTTTGCTAAATCTATGGGTAGCAAGGAAAAGCCTGTTTTTCCTGACTCAACACGCCCCAGCAGCAGCACATCATCTAATAACAAATCTATGCCTTTGGCGGCTGCTTGAGTTTTGTCTAGAAGTTCTTGTTTTTTCTCATCTGTTAATGTCAACTTGTACTTGCTAAGAAGTTGTGTAGTGCCGATGATGAAATTCAAAGGATTGCGAACATCATGGGCAATCATGTACAGCAAAGATGTTTTCATCTCATTGAGCTCTTGGGCTGTTTGCAGAGTGCGATCGAGTTGATCGTGAGACAATTTGAGAGTTAAAGACAACTGGCGCGATCGCAGCAAAATCTCCACCCGCGCTTGCAACTCGATCTTCTCGATCGGAGCGATAATCAAATCGTCAATACTTTGCCAAATAAATTGCGTTGCCATCCCTACATCCGAGCGGGATGTAATCAAAAGAAAAGGCAAGCATACCGGGTGTTCTGCCTCTTTTTGGGCTGCAACCCATTGCCAGTGGCGTTTCAGGGAAATACCGTCAATTATCCCCAGGTCAAAAGATTGATTAAATGGTAAAAACTCCTCACTATTTTCTGTTGAGTTTGGCAGCAATACCTCATAGTAAGCTGCTAACCATTCTAATAACAGGCGGCGATTTTCTTTCTGTTCGACAAGCAATAAAATTTGACTCACGCAGGTTCTCCTAGCAAGCTGTGAACAATTCCCAGCAAATCTCTAACGATCAAAGGTTTTACTAACATATTCCGAGCACCGTGGCAGAGGCTTTCGTGCTGAATGGCAGCGCTTTGTTTGGGCGAGAGTATCAGAAAAGGGATTTGGTGATTTCGCAGTTGTTCGCAGCACTCCCAAATCCGGCGGTCGAAACCAGAAATATCTACTAAAGCCATATCGATCTTAGCAGGCTGACTGATAGCTTGTGCAACATCCTCAAAGCTATAAGCCGCGATGATCTGGTATCCTTCTGTGTTGAGAAATTGTGCTAATAGTTCCAAGTTTCGATGATTGCGGTCTACGGCTAAAATTATTGAGTTGCCAGTCATTTATCAGCTTCCTGTGAATACGGCTTATAACCATTTTAGATTTTAGATTTTAGATTTTAGTATGGGGAGTGACTGATTATATATGGGTTGGGAGGTGACCTAAAGTTGGATTCTTTTTTAATCTGGTATTAGCTTACTTTTCGGGGAGCTATTACATAGGTTTTCAGTTGAGTGAATTACAGATGGTGGGGTACAGGACACGGCCGCGTGCCCTGTGTCCCTACTGTATTTCATAGAATTGAAAACTACACTACTATAAAAGTCGAAAAATACACAAATTTACCAATATATTTAAGTTTTCCAGAACTTTGGCTAGTGGTGAGGTGCGCGGTGCGCGCACTACAGCTAGTGGTGAGGTGCACCCCTACTAATTAGTAGATTCACGACTGCAAAATTAGCTGCAATTGCCCAAAAACAGCACCACAAACCCGGATTCAATCTTCATCGGGTTCCCCCTCAACCCACACCGGCGCCGAACTCAAAATGCCGCGCAGCCCCCCTATCGGTTTGCTGACTTTGATGCCGTAGCGAGTAATCTCAAGTTCTCGCAGAGTTCTCTCGAAATTGCTGACTCGTTTTTTAATTACTCCGATGCCCTTGCGGATTTCTGTCCTATTATGCAGTTGGCGTTCCAGATAACGTATAAACAGAAGATTATCCGCCAAATAGCTAATCCCAATCTCGGTCAGCCGAAAATCTCCGCTAATGGCTTCTACCTCATTAATCAAAATAACGGTGACTCCCATATTCTTCAGATACTTACACAAAGCGTGCAAATTGTTCACCAAATCTTGCCCCTGCATCGAAAGCTGATAGCCAGAAATACTATCAATCATCACAATCCGTGTCTTTTCCTGCTCCACCTCCTGGCGTACCATACAGGCAAACTGATCCGGCGAGTACAGCAAAGGTTCCACAGGTATCACCGAAAGACTTCCTTGCCCAATCATCGCCCCAACCGGGATGTTAACTGATTCGCAGCGCTGCAGCAGAGTAGAAGTTGACTCCTCAAAAATGTAAACTACCGATCGCTCCCCCCTTCCTGCGGCTTCCTTCATAAACTGAATCCCCACCGTCGTTTTACCCACGCCGCTAGGCCCGCTAATCACCGTCACAGTCCCCCGTTCCAGTCCCCCGTGCAGCAGTTCGTCCATTTCTGGAATCCCAGCAGAAATCGGTTCCGCCACAAAATCCTGTTGAAAGTTGTCCGGAAGCAGTCGCGGAAACACCTCCATACCAGCCTCAGTCAGGCGCAGCGAATGGCGGCCGCTGCGGAAGTTGGAGCCTCGCAGCTTGGTGACAGACAGGGCGCGTCCTTCAGGGCGCAGTTCTAAATAAATTACTCCGTCGCTGATGAACTGCAAATCGTCATCGGGAGCACTTGAAGTGCCTTCTGAGGTGAACACCACCGTCGCCCCCCCTTCCACCAAAAACCGCAGAAAAGACAAAACTTGCTTGCGAAACTGAAACTCATCCGCAGCTAAGTAGCGAAATTGAGTGATTGCGTCCAAAAACACCCGTTGTGGCTTGACAGCTTCGACTCGCTCGATAATCTTTTGTGTAGTCGGTTCTCGCTCAACCTCGGAGGGGGAGAAAATGTCATAAGTCTGAACTTGGGTAAAAAATTCTGAGGATGGGCTCAAATCGAGGAACGCGATCGCTTCCATATCAAAACCGAGACTTACGGCATTGGCCCGCAATTGCGCTTCCGGTTCTCCTAAAGTAATAAACAGGGGCGTTTCTCCCAGAGCCACACCTGCTGCCAAAAAGTGAAAGCCCAGTGTAGTCTTGCCAGTACCCGGGCCGCCGCGCACTAAATAAGAGCGTTGAGAAATTAGGCCACCGCCAATCACTTCGTTGAGACCGGTAATTCCCATAGAAATTCGGTTTTGAGACATTTGGTTTTTCATGTTTTGAATATCGGGCCCGTATTAATATTTAATGGTTTTAGGCAGTGTTTTGATAATTTTTTTTACCGGGCGTCTCATAACCTTCATGAAATCTTTTTCTACCGAAAATTACGTAAGCATACAAGAATTAGAAAGTATTGTCGGGGCTGCTGGCATCTGTCGCTGGCAAGATACAGAGCCATTTTGGCAAGAACGGGTAAAAAAAGCAGTCGCCCCCGACACGAAAATAGATTGTACCGTTTATCCGAATTCTCAGGAAGAACTGGCGGCTGTCATTGCTTGGGCACAGCAACATCGCTGTGCAGTCTTGCCTTGTGGCGGTGGCAGCAAACTTGATTGGGGTGGTTTAGTTAAATTAGACTCCGATCCCCCCCAGCCCGCCTTAACAAGGGGGGAGCAAGATGTTGTCAAAGTAAGCATTTTTAAGGGGGATTTAGGGGGATATCCTGATGCAGCGGGGGTGGTGGTTGTCAGCACTTCGCGCCTCAATCAACTTGTAGAACACGCTGTGGGCGATTTAACCGTGACGGCAGAAGCGGGAATGAAGTTTGCGGATTTGCAACAAATTTTAGCAGCAGCAGGTCAATTTTTGCCGATCGACCCAGCGTATCCGCAACAGGCAACTTTGGGGGGCATTGTCGCTACTGCTGATGCGGGTTCCTTGCGGCATCGCTATCGGGGGGTTCGCGATTTGCTGTTGGGAATTACCTTTGTGCGATCGGACGGTAAAATTGCGGTAGCCGGAGGTCGAGTTGTTAAAAATGTTGCCGGTTACGACTTGATGAAACTGTTTACTGGTGCTTACGGCACATTAGGCATCATCAGTCAAGTAACTTTCCGAGTTTATCCGCTGCCTGAAGCTTCTGGAACTGTTGTGCTGACAGGGGAAACTAATGGTTTGTCCCAAACGGCTCAAATCTTATTATCCTCTGCTTTGACTCCGACAGCCGTTGATTTGCTGTCACCTGAATTAGTCGCAAAATTAGGCTTAGGAAAGGGCACGGGATTAATCGTCAGATTTCAAAGTATCGCCCCAAGTGTTAAACAACAATCAGCCCGCTTACTGGAAGTTGGCGAAAAGTTGGGTTTGCAAGGCACTAGCTGCTGCGAAAATGATGAGCATCAGTTATGGCAAAGATTGCCAGAAACAATGTGGGATTCTGGCACAAAGTCGGCAATTATTTGCAAAATAGGAATCAGACCGTCGGAAGCTGTAACGGCAATTAACGAATTGCCTGTACAGGACGCTTGGATTCATGCAGGCAGCGGTTTGGGGGTTTTGCGGTTTGAGAATGCGACGGCCCAAACGCTGTTGCAGGTACGCAGAGGGTGCGAAGCGAAAGGCGGTTTTCTGACTGTTTTAGCAGCCCCGACCGACATTAAGCAACAGTTAGATGTTTGGGGCTATAATGGAAGTGCGATCGATTTAATGCGCCGGATTAAACAGCAGTTTGACCCGGAAAATATTTTAAGTCCTCATCGTTTTATCAGCGGTATTTAGTTTAAAGTTTGTAGTCAGGAGTTCAGTTTTTATTGGTGTCAACTTAACGTCTTATGTAGTACCGATATACTGTTTGACGATTAGGCTCTAGATCCCCCCTAGCCCCCCTTAAGAAGGGGGGGACAGGAAATGCTCAAAGTCCCCCTTCTTAAGGGGGATTTAGGGGGATCTAGACTCAGCTAAAAGCAAGAATTATCAAGGGTTTTAGGCGATAGTCACTAGGAACCAAAACAATTAGGTAATATATATATGCAAACTTCAGAAAAATCTCCAGTTCCCAGCGATGATTTAAAACCAGCCAAAGAAAGCAATTTTCTAGCACAAAATCCCCACTTACAAACCCTCGAAATTCCCGGTTTCGATGCCAACAATCCGCCCGACCCGAAATTAATCGATACTTGCGTACACTGCGGATTTTGCTTGTCAACTTGTCCGAGTTATCGCGTACTCGGCAAAGAAATGGATTCGCCCAGAGGCCGCATTTATTTAATGGATGCAATTAACGAAGGCGACGCACCTTTAAACGAAGCCACCTCACAGCATTTCGATACTTGTTTGGGCTGTTTGGCCTGCGTTACAGCTTGTCCGTCGGGAGTTCAATATGACAAATTAATTTCCGCAACTCGCCACCAAGTTACTAGAAATCAGGAACGCACTTTTTCCGACAATGTAATTCGTACTCTGATTTTCAATCTCTTCCCTTATCCTCACAGATTGCGACCTTTGCTTGTACCCCTGTTTATCTATCAAAAATTAGGACTGCCAAAACTTGTCCGCAAAACAGGTTTGCTGAAAAAAGTATTTCCCCGCTTGGCGGCGATGGAATCAATTTTGCCGAAAGTTACAGTCGATTCTTTCCGGGATAATTTGCCAGAGGTAATTCCCGCACAAGGCGAAAAACGCTATCGAGTCGGCGTGATTTTAGGCTGCGTGCAGCGGCTGTTATTTTCGCCTGTTAATGAGGCTACGGTGCGTGTTTTGACGGCTAACGGTTGCGAGGTTGTGGTTCCTAAAAGTCAGGGATGCTGTGCTGCTTTGCCGGAACACCAAGGCCAAGCGGAACAGGCGAAAGCTTTGGCGAGACAAATGATTGATAGCTTTGAAAATACAGGCGTTGATTTTGTGATTATCAACGCTGCTGGGTGCGGTCATACTTTGAAAGAATACGGTCATATTTTAGCAGATGACCCGCAATATCGGGAGAAAGCTGAGAAATTTGCGGCTAATGTTAAGGATGTGCAAGAGTTTTTGGCAAGTGCGGGAATTACGGCGAAACTTAATCCTTTGATTGACGGAGATTTGACAATTGTTTATCAGGATGCTTGTCATTTGTTGCACGGGCAAAAGATTAGTTTGCAGCCGCGTCAGTTGCTGCAACAAATCCCTGGCGTGAAGTTAAAAGAACCTGTGGATGCGGCTTTGTGCTGCGGGAGTGCAGGAGTTTACAATATGCTTCAGCCGGAGATTGCTGATGAATTAGGAGTGCAAAAGGTGGAGAATTTGCTCAATACTGGCGCGGAGTTGATTGCTTCTTCTAATCCGGGTTGTTCTTTGCAAATTAAGAAGCATTTGGAGTTGCAGGGAAAAACAGTTACTTTAATGCACCCAATTGAGCTTTTGGATTATTCGATTCGCGGGGTGAAGTTGCTGAGGAAGTAGTTTGGTAGGGCGGGCGGTGTCTGCCCTATTTTCGATGTGCTTTTTTGTGAATGAGATTTTTTTTTAATGAATGGCAGGAATTCACAGGCGGGGCGCCTGTTCCACAGAGGAGCGTCGGGTGAAGAGTTGCAAATTTATCGCCCTGACGGCTAACCGTTTGCAAGTTATGAGGATGTTTCTCGCAGGTTGGAACAAGCCGAACAGCGGGCAGAACAAGAAAGGCTGCGGGCAGAACAAGCCGAACAGCGGGCTGCTGTACTGGCAGAAAGACTGCGATCGATGGGGATTGACCCGGAACAATTGTAAACTAGATTGGGGAAAAGACCGATCGCACTTTTAAATTTTAGCAAAAGTGCGATCGGCATAATAACTAATAACTAATGACTAATGACTAATGACTATTTCCCATCTTCTAACCTCAAGAAATGCACCTGTCCCGAAGCTTCCGCCACTACGATTGTCACCCCATCAGGTGCAATAGCACAAGCTTTCAAACCACTATCTCCCCTGAAACTAGCAATTACTTCTCGACTTAACAAATCCCAAACTTTTAGAGTGTTATCGTCCGAAACAGAAATTGCCTTTGTTCCCATAGTCGCCACAGATGTTACCGCATCAGCATGACCTGCCAAAGTAAAAACTTCTTTTCTACTTGACAAATCCCAAACTTTCAAATTGTGTTCCCGCCCGCCTGAAATCGCCAATTTGCCATCCGTCGTAACTGCCACAGCATTCACAAAACTCTCATGACCTTTGAAAGTGAAAAGTAGATTTTTGACAACTAAATTCCATAAAATTGCCACAAGATTCTTTTCTTTCCCCAAACTCCAAACTTTCAGAGTTTTGTCGCCGGAAGCAGAAATAACCCGCTTGCTGTCGGGAGTAACTGCCACAGCTTTTATCCCGTCCTCATGACCTGAAAAAGTAAAAACTTCCTCTCCTGTTCCTAGATTCCAAACTTTAATAGTTTTGTCTCCCGAACCGGAAATCGCCATCGTTCCGTCTGCCGTCACTGCCACAGAATTTACCCAGTCTGTATGACCAGTGAAAGTAAAAATTTCCTTTCCGGTTTCTAGATCCCAAACTTTCACTGTTTTGTCGCCGGAACCCGAAACTACTCGCTTGCTATCCGGTGTAATTGCGATCGCTTTTACCCAATCTTGATGTCCCGAAATAGTAAAAATTTCCTGTCCGTTTTTGAGATCCCAGACTTTAATGCTGTTGTCTCCTGAACCGGAAATTGCTTTCGTACCGTCCGCCGTCACTGCTACAGCATTTACCCAGTCATCGTGACCTGCAAATGATAAATTTTCTTTGCCTACTTCTAAGTGCCAAACTTTGAGAGTTTTGTCAGATGAACCAGAAACTATCCGCTGGCCGTCGGGGGTAACAGCCACAGCATTAACGGGGGCGATGTGATTGGTAAAAGTGAAAAGTTCTTCTTTTGTTTCCAGATTCCAAACTTTCAGCGTTTTGTCGCCGGAAGCCGAAATTACCCGTTTGCCGTCGGGACTGACTGTGACAGCTTGAACGAAACTGCTGTGTTTTCCTAAAGTGAAAAGTTGCTTTCTTTCTGAAAAACTCCAGACTTGAACAGTTCCGTCGTAACTGCCGGAAATTATTTGTTCGCCGTCGGGAGTAACTGCTACACTTTTTACCCAGTCTGCATGACCCGTGAGAGTAAAAAGTTCTTTTCCAGTTTCTAGGTTCCAGACTTTAATGCTGTTGTCTCCCGACCCGGAAATCAACCGTTTGCTATCAGGAGTTACTGCTACGGACTGGACAAAACTGCTGTGACCTTTGAAGTTAAAAATTATTTCCCTGGTTATCAAATCCCAAACTTTAATACTGCCATCCCAAGAACCAGAAATTACTCGTTTGCCGTCAGGAGTTACTGCTACTGCTTCTACGGCAAAAGTATCGCCGGCAAAAGTAAATATTTCTGTCCCCGTTTCTAAATCCCAAATTTTAATAGTATTGTCCCAAGAACCGGAAATTACTTTAGTGCCATCGGGCGTGACAGCTACAGCATTGACGTAGGTAAGATGACCTTTGAGGGTGGAAAGTTCTTCTCCTGTTTCTAAGTGCCAAATTTTGAGATTGTGATCGGAGGACGCAGAAATTGCCCGCTTGCCGTCGGGGGTGATTGCTACACCTTGTACCCAGTCTGTATGTCCGGTGAGGGTACGCAATAATCTCCCGCCGGGAGGAGTAAAGCTGGGCGTTAGCGGTCGCAGCCAGGGGGTTGTTTGGTGTTGTGCCTGTACTAGCAGTGCTTGAATTTCTGGACTTTCAAAGCACATCAAGCGGGCTATTAGTTGGGTGGCTAGTTGGCTTTTATCTGTGGCTAGAATGTGGGCCGACAGCCGAATTGCTTCTTGGATTAATTTGAGTTGGTCGGCTTTTTGATCTGAGGTAATAATATGGAGACTTGTTGCTAAATCGTAATCTTCTATTAGCGCCTGTACTCCCGATGCTGACAGCTTGGCTTTAATAAAATTGTAATCTGTTAGTAAGCTGTATAATTTTTCGGATTCTGAAGTCGCTGCTAGCTGACTTGGCAGGGTTTCCAGGTAGTGCGTCTGTTCTGCGGGCTGCATTTTATCCAGCCCTTGTGTAAACTCGGTCATAAATTTACGGATGTGTTTTTTAAATGTATGCGATCGCTAGCTGCACCCTACCGAAAAGCAGATCGAGAATCTTTTCTCTTAGACTTAGCATGACATATTTGAATGCTATGTGCTATGAGCTTGCTGTCCTCGGTTTGGTGAGGGTTCGATGAATTGCTTGTTTTTTAGTCGCAGTCTGCTTTGAGAATTTTCAAGCAGTGCGATGACAATAAATCGCCGCCACTATAATTCAACTCAGCAACGCCCAATTTGCCTATCGATCGACAAAAGCTCACATATATCGTTGTTTTTCTTAACATAGCTGGTCTTTGGGCGATGATTGTCGATCGATCAGCACTGTCAAAGCTAAAAAATTTCCGGTATCGTAATCCTATTTAATGTGCGAAAAATAGTTTTTATAACGAAACACGATTTTGGATGCTCTCATTTTCTGTCAATTTGACCGCATCACCGAGGCCTATGTCCCCCTGGTTGGGTTTCCTACCTCAACGGCATCTGCACTCTGCTTCACCCAAAGCTCTCAGAAAGCTTTGCAGGTGCGCCCCCTTCCTCTAAAATATAGAAAAGGACTTGCACTCTTAAACCGGGTTTCTAGACAAAATCATTGGTTTGACCGCTAGGTACGCAGGAAGAAACCGGGTTTCTGACTCCATAGCCCGCAAGTCGCGATCGCAAATAAAGCAGTATTGAGTTTAGAGACAAATTTCATGGATGTTATCGAGTTTTTCGAGTTAAGTGCAGGCAAATGGTTTTCCCAGCGTACCGTACACAATCTCAATTCTGGGGAATTGCAGGCGGGTAAATCTGACCTCAAAATAGAAATACTGACAGCTAGCGATGCAGCAGTCGTCAAACTTTGCCAACAACACTCGATTAACCCGGCTTCAACTGGGCTAAAGGGCGTTCGGATTAGTTGGGACGGTATTCCCGATCGCGACAAAGCTAAACAAATCGGTTCTACAATATTAGCGATCGTACCAAATCCCGACAATCCCAGCGAAGGCAAAGTGTTGCAAGACAAGGGTAACAGTCGCTACGTGATGGGCGACGACGTACTGACATTGATTACAGAATCAGACACCCTCCATGCCGAAGAAAGGCTGTGGTATCTCATGCCTAACTTGCGACTGCGGACTAGCGTTGTTAAGCAAGCTAACGGTACGGAACAAGCATCTTTTTGTTCGGAAATTCGGATGGGAGTAAGTGCCCAAAATGAAAAGTGAAAAATAACTATCTAGTTTCCCAAGTTTACCCTCTATTTCTGCTTTCTCCCTTCTTTCTTCGGCCTTCTCTGGCAATCGCTTTTAACTTGGTATGAAAATCAGTGTGTTTGACAACTGGGAATGATTTGGCCACAGGTTTGTCCGCTAATTTGTGCTCCGCTTCGGCTCGATCGGCTAGGGCGGTAACAGCCACATCTTCATATACTACAAATTCTGTATTTTCTTTTGTGCGATCGTCGGCTGCAGGTAATTTTCCTGTTTCCTCTGCCTCTGTGTTTGGGACTTCTGCATGAAGTGCCACATCAAGTTGCGCCTCTGAGCTCCCAAGCAAATCTAACTCTGCGGCAGTTACTTCCGATTCTGGGTTCGATAAAAGTATATCTTCCTGTGGTAGTTGAGCAGCACCTTCCCCGGTTAAATTTTGAGGAAAATTATTGCATACCAAGCGTTCAAACTCGCGATTGAAATGATAGAGAGGTTGACCTATCCGATGCCACATACTCAATAGCTGTCCCACAGAAACAGCCTTGTAGCGGCCTTGGTAAAGCGCTTCAACCACTGCTAAACGCAGCCAATAGCCGGGATACTTGGTCAGCCATTCACCCGCCAATTTCTCGGCTTTTTTGCCACCTAGGTCAAAACCGTAGTGAACCAGCAGAGCCGCTGCTTGTGCAGATATTGCCGTCACTTCTGTCATTTGTTGTCTGTTGACTGTTGACTGTTGACTGTTGACTGTTGACTGTTGACTGTTGACTGTTGACTGTTTTCTGTTGGCGGTTGACTGTTTTCTTTGGGTTCCAAATTCCCAATTAACAATTCCCAATTACCAATTACCAATTACCGATTACCCATTACCAATTGAATTAATCGGATAAACGCACGCCTCCTTCTACAGTTCGCGCGTCCCCGGAAAAAGGTTGGGGAGTCCCATTCCAATTGAAGTCGCTAACTCTAAAAGTCAGGCTGCCGACTTGACGCTCAGGATTAAAACGCAAAATGATTGCGTAGCTGCGGCGACTGTATTCTAAAGTGTAATTCGTACTGATTGTGTCCCCGCTTTCTAAATTAATAGCACTTTGAAATCCAACTCTAAAGCCTTTGTAAACTTGCTGGACAAGCCCAAAAGACAGGACTCTCAAATCTACTAAGCGATCGAATAAAAAGGGCGAGATACCGTCCCGTCCCACCTGGGTATAAGTCACGTTAAACCCAGTGTAATCGAGGAAAGGGCGGGAGAAATGACCGAACTGCCCTTGAATGCCGACGCTGCCGGCGAGCGAATTTTGTCTGTCGCCACTGCTGTAATAAGTACCAACTCCCCGGAGTCCCAGGGCCAGTTGCAAGAAAGGAACCACTGGCGTCCGCGTATACCTCAAACCCTGGGTGGGAGTGCGGGGCAGCGGTTCGCCCTGCCACAGGTTGAAGCCGCGACTCAAGGCAAAGCTGAGTTGGGAACGGCCCAGATCGATGCGGTTGTTTTCCCGCACTGGTTCGAGCAAGTCTGCTCGATCGGTGTCAGCATTGATAAATTGATACCCAGCTTGGTAGCTGAGATTGATGCCAGTGCCTCCGAGTTGGATGACTGGAGAAGTGAGGACTGCCCCGAGACTGCTCTGCACGGTTTGATAGCCCAGAGAACCGTTAAACAGTCGATCGCGATAACTGTATTCTGCTGCCAGAGAGTGAGTGCCGATCAACTGCCGCAGGCGCAAATTGCCCCGAAAGCTGTTTTCCGGCAAATTCGGGAAATTTTCCAAACTCAGAAATATTGCCGATCCGTCCAGCCTGGTGCGTGGGCCCAGACTAGCACCCAACCTAGCTTTCAGCCCGTAGCTGTCGGGAGAAAACGGATTACCGCCGTGCTCGGCCACGACCCGCTGCAGATAAATTTGGGGTGTCAGGGTCAGCCGCACCGGCCCGTTTTGCAACACTTCCAAACCGCACTCGGCATACAAACCGCCGCGGTCGCCTCCGTCGTAGCCAAAGGTCAAACACGGGCCGTTCTGCTGCCTGCTGTCAAACACTTGCCTGCGGGGATACACGGGTATTTTGACCCGGTTGTCGAACACCAAGCGGGGTTTAGTTGTGACCAATTCCTCCGCCGTGGGCGAAATCCTTCTAATCGTCGCCCTGCGGGCCCTGTATTCAAATTCGGGCGGGGAAAACGGGTCGTTAGTAATCCGAATGTTGGTTGCTACCCTCGCGCCGTCTGGCAGCAGTTCGATGCGTTCTGCTTCAAAGCGGACGCGGTTGACCGCGCCGACCACTTGGGGGGCTGCTAGCTGTCCGCCGCCACCGATAGTCACTGTAGCAGCGCCGGGGGATTTGACTCCGCGCAGGGGCTGCTGGCTGGTAATTCGATCGCTCAGCGGCTGTTCGAGAATCGTCCCGGCACTGATATCTGTAGGCAGTGTGGGGGTCAATTCGCTACCTGCTGCGGGCAGGAATATTTCGCCACTGGCTTGTTCGACTGCGCCGGCGTTGAGGCCGAGATTGAACTCCATCTGCTGGCCGCGCACTACTTGTTGCCCGCGGGTATAGGCGACATTGCCGGATGCTACCACTTGGCGGGTGACTAAGTTGACGATCGCTCGATCAGCATCAATCACAGTTTGTCGGAACCGCACAACGACATTACCCACCGCCGTGACAATTTGCTGCTTGTCGTCGAATTCTTGGCTGTCAGCCTTAACTTCAATAGTATCGGCCGGAGTCACCGGAAACGGCACCGTCCGCTGAGAAGGTGCGGTGCGGACTCCCGGCGCCGCTGGTTTAGGCTTCGGTTTCGGCGCAGGGGGCGTTCTGGGTGCGGGGGCAGTTCCCGGAGTTGGAATCTCGAACTGCTGTTGCCCGCTAGGTGCTGATTCCGGCGGTTCGGGAACGGGAATTTCAGCAGGTTGGGGAGAGTTATCTTCTAACTGCCGGCCTTGGGCCTGATACCAACTTTCCTGCTTTCGGACAACATTCCTCTCCTGTTGTTTCTGCGCCTCTGCGGTTCGTTTTCGATTGCGAATGGCAAGGGCATTTTCTACCGAACCCAATTGGTAAGCAGTAAACGAGGAATCTTTCGGAGTTTCCGCAGTTTCTGGTTCTCCCACAGGAGGCCGACGCTGAAATCCCACCACTGCGTCGCCGCTTTCCACTGCTGCTAGGGGGTCGGCGATTTCTGGAGGCTGGTCGGTGGCCGGGGTAGTGCCCAGGAGTGTGGCTGCCGGTTCTGCTGGGGCTGGTGTGGGTTCTGGCTGAACGATATCTGGGCTTGGTTCCGGTATTTCTGCGGGGTTGCTGCGGGTGTCTCCATCGCCGGCCGCGACAGTGAGGGCGACTTTTTTTGGCTTTGCGATGTAGATGATGCCAGGGGGTTCTGACGGCGGTACCGGATAGGGCATAGTTACAACAGGTAAGTCGTCCGATTTTAGATTTTAGATTTTAGATTTTATAGGGTGCAAATTATTGACAATTTTTGCATCTCAAAGGCAATTGTTTAGAAATTAATCTGACATCTAAAATTTGCAGTGGCTTTGGCGCGCCGGAATCGGGCTGCTTTCAAAACTTGCTTCCGCCACAAGATAACCTCGCGGATGGTGCGAGGTCAAGTTTTGTTCAACTAATTTTTGCGGGTTTGCGGACTGGCTGGGGGGCTGCGGTGGCGTGCCCCCAGCCACCGGGCGGGATAACTTGTTTATTCCATGTCTCTGCGGTTGGGGTTCCGGGCTGGGTCATTGGACAAAAATCCAAATATGAACAGGGAAACAAAAAATAAAACAACTACATTAACTACGATTTTGAGGGTTAACACTGTGGGAGTCTCCAAAGATGGCCTAATACTGAGCTGATTTGCTGCTGTTGCAGCAACTTTTTTATCATAAGCTAAAGATTAGTCAATTTTCTCTTTGCTTTTGAGGATTTTTGGCAAGTTGATTTTGGCCCAATTCCATAGTTGCTCGGCGATGTTTTCTAGCCGCAGCATAACTCGATCAAGCCATTCGAGCACTTGTTCTAACGGGTGCTTAATGTATCCCATCGATTCTGCTTTTGTTTCTAAGTAGTCTCCATCGGATGGGACGCCTGCGCTGGGATTTTTTGGTTCGGCTGGGGCGGGGGTTGCGGCGGTGTATCTGCTAGTTTGCGCGGTGATTGCTGCTGGGGGTTGGTTGTTTTGTGCGGTGTTCGGGTTTGTGTTTTTTGGCACTTGGGTTTCCGGTGCGCGCCCTGGGGTTGATTCTGCTGCGAGTGCAGAACTATTTTTTTGAGTAACTGCTAAATCAGATAAATCAGATGCTGTTTGGGGTTGACTTTTTGAGCTATTTGTCAGCAAGCTCTGTTTTAGCTGCCCCAGCAGGCTGTGAAGTGCTTCTGGGTACGGGGATATTGAGACTGCGGTCGATCGACCTTCTGCCAATTCTCCTAATTCGGCCATTTCTTGCTTGACTTTTGGACGGGCTTGTGCTGCCTGGGGTTCGGATCTTCCCTCGATTAAATGCTGCGGTTCTGATTCCCCGAATAAGTCTTGCCAGTTCAGCCACGGTCGATCGACCTCTGGGCTTTTTTGTGTGTTTTCTTGTTCTTGTCGCTGTTTCAAATAATACTGAATTGCAACTGATTTTTCCGTATTATCACTCGCTGCCGTTTCTTTGCCCAGAAGGTGGTCTACTGACGACCAAATCACTTGTTCGATGTTTCGAGCGTATTTTTCGAGGATGTCGCGGGCTGAAAAATCTAAATTGGTTTCCGTGCCGGATGTGTCGATTTTTACTCCAGAGTTTTCTATGGGTGCGGCGATTGTTTTTGCCGCTGGCGACAGGGTTAACTCTTCGAGGTTGACGGCGGCGCGATCGAGTAATGTAACAAAGGAGAGAGGAGTCGGGGGTCGATCGAACTTGCTGTTAAAATTAGTTTCTAGTTTTGGGGTATTGTGGTCAATCGAATTCGAGGGCGCAATTGACGGCTGTGCGGTTTTTGCTTCGATCTGGGCGCGGGCTTTTTGGACTAGGATGGCATTGCGGTCGATCGCTTTTTTAACCGCAAAAATTGATTCTCCAAACTGATTTCTTTTCAAAGCAACCGGACTCGTCTGAAGCCAGGCCATCAATTCCCAAAAACGACGCACCGGCGGAAGCTGAGATTTTTTAGCAGCAGACTCCAAACCGAGATTAAATTTTAATTCTTTTTGAGCAATTTCCCGCCGCCCTGGTTCACAGTTTGCCACTTCCCAAGTTATGCGACCTTCGAGCAGTTCCTGCTGTTCGGGTGTCAAAATATCTAATATCTTATTTTCATATCCCACCAATACTAAAGTGCGGGCTGGGATAAAACTCGCTATTCCCTCAACTTTCGGTTTCGGTGTTAATTGAGTTTTAGTAAGCGGGTTTTCTAAGACGGAAATTGTTTGATGCTTTGCGGTTTGTCCGCTAAAATTGATTGTCGGATGTAAATTGTTAGCAGTAGTTCCCTGATTAATTAACAGCGGGAAGCTGGCTAAAGTTTTGGCAGTTTGCGACGAGTTTAGCAAATTTTCGGCGAGGTGCAAAATTTCGGCGATCGAACTTTCCTCGGAAGTTGCGCCCTGATACCAATTTTGCGGCAAATCGGGATTTTCGTCGCCCCCAAATTCTTGCAGTTCCGGTAAATCTACTTTTTGACTTGATTCCCGCAACTGTCGGCCCAGCATTCTGGAACTTTGCACCAGCAAATAAGCTGGATAAAGCAGAATTTGGGTGGCGGTGAGAGTTGCTCCTTTAATTTGACGCCAAGTTCGATCGCAATTGTCAGCGACTTGGCGGGACTGTTTCGATATAAAATTTAATAGTCGGCTTTGGTAGGGGCCGTAGTAACCGTTAGACATAAGTTTTATTATTGAATTCAGATTTTTGCTTCGCGCCGGAATTGCTGAATAGTGCTGTAAAATCAAAGCGAGATCTTAATCGCAGCTTCAAACCCTCTGAAACCTTTATTTCTTCGCGTCCTTTGCGTCGGGGCGGTTCAATCCGATTTTTGATTAATACACAATTCCTATTTTAGCGAAATATGAGCGCTTCTGTGTCACCTGCTAGCAACAATATTTCTGCCACTGTCGAGAAGTTGCGCCGCCTCAGCCAAGTGGAGGTTCAGTCTGGTTGGAGGTACTGCGATTCTGACTCGGCTTTATCTTCGGTAAATATTTGTAACAGCCCTGTTGCTGAACTTAACAGCAAAGGACATATTGCTTGGCCGTCTGGGAAGCAAGTTTTGTATTTGGGCCAGCAATTTGTAATTCCTGACAATTTGCACGGCTATCCTGTGCGTGGTTTGCGGTTGCTGCTGGGCTTGACTTGGTGGGCAGAAGATGCTCAAATTTTTGTGAACGGCGAGTTAGTCGGACAGGGAGATTTATTTGATTTTGCCGATCGAGTTTTGTTGAGTTCGTCGGCAAATCCCGGAGATGAATTTTTAGTAATTTTGCGGTTGGTAAGTCCGGGTCACGATAGCGGTGCTTTAGTGCGATCGATTTGTTTGTACGAAGCTGCTGACTCTTCTTGTTTTGATCCGGGCTTTGTGGCTGCCGAAGTAGAGATTTTGCAGAAGTCGCTAACTCACAATTTAGAAAATGGAATTTTCCTATACCTCTCCACCGCAACAATAGCAAATCGCCCCATGTTTGTCAAGGGGGAAACGCTGAAATCTGAGATTGATTTGGCGATGGGTTTGATTGATTGGTCGGCAGTGTGCGATCGCGAAAAGTTCGATCGCTCGCTGTCTGTTTTGCGGCACAATTTACTGGGATATCTGCGGGCTTTTTCTGAGGATTTAGATGAGGGAACCGCAGAGGGCGCAGAGGGCGCAGAGGGAGGAAGAAAAGATGAGGTTTTTGAGGTTGGAGAAAACGGCAACGCTACATCTATATATATAGGAGAAAATGGCGATCTGACATCTATATATACAGGTAAAATCTATTTGGTGGGCCACGCTCATTTAGACTTAGCTTGGCTGTGGCCTGTCCCGGAAACTTGGCAAGCCGCACAGCGAACTTTTGAGTCGGTATTGAAATTGCAATCGGAGTTTCCCGATTTGATTTTCTGTCATTCAACTCCGGCGCTTTATGCTTGGATGGAAGAACATCGGCCGGACTTATTTGCTGCGATTAAAAAACAGGTGGCCGTCGGACGTTGGGAAGTTGTCGGCGGGATGTGGGTAGAACCGGATTTAAATTTGATTTCCGCTGAATCAATGGTGCGGCAAGTTTTTTACGGACAGCGTTATGCAAAAGAAAAATTTGGCGAATTGATGCGGGTAGCTTGGCTACCGGATACTTTCGGTTTTGGGTGGCAATTACCTCAGATTTTGCGGCAAGGTGGAGTTGATTATTTTGTGACGCAAAAGTTGCGTTGGAATGATACAACGGAATTTCCCCACGGTGCGTTTTGGTGGGAAGGGTTGGACGGTACTAAAATATTTAGCATGATGTCTGCTCCAATTGGCGAAAGTATAGACTCTGTTAAAATGGCAAGTCATGCTTTTGACTGGCAAGCTAAAACTAATTTGCAAGATACTCTTTGGTTGCCTGGGGTTGGCGACCACGGCGGTGGCCCGACTCGTGATATGTTGGAGGTGGCGAAACGCTGGAAAATGTCGCCTTTTTTCCCGAAGTTGGAGTTTGCAAAAGCGGTTGATTATTTGTCTTTGATTGAGAGTCAGTTTTTGCCCGAACTTGGGACAACTAAGTCCGAAAGCTATGTTCCACAATCCGACTATCAGGAGAATTTACAGGCGCGAGAATTGTCAAACTTGTCGCCCATTTCGGATGCAAATCCTCCCTTCTCACAACTCAAAACTCTCCCTGTTTGGAAAGACGAACTTTATTTAGAATTCCACCGGGGTTGCTACACGACTCACGCCGACCAAAAACGCCAAAACCGCCGCTGCGAAGAATTGCTCTACCAAGCGGAGTTGCTGTCTTCGCTGGCCACGATTTGTACTGGGGCAGTTTATCCGAAATCAGAATTAGAATCAGCTTGGAAACAGATTTTGTTTAACCAGTTTCACGATATTTTGCCCGGTTCTGCGATCGCCCAAGTCTACGCGGATGCTAATCTAGCCTTTGCCGAGGTCGATCGCACTTGTCGCGAAATCCTGTCAAAATCTTTGGATGCAATCTCGGCTCAAATTTCTCTCCCGAATCCCCCGCAGCCCGACGCTCTACCGATTTTTATTTTCAATACTCTCAATTGGTCGCGCTCTGAGGTTGTCGCCGTACCGCTTCCCGATGCTGCTGATTCAGCTTGGCAAATTTACGATTTTTCAGGACAGCGATTGGGGTCGCAGATGGAAAAGGGCGATCGACCGCAATCGCACTCTACACTGTTATTTTCGGCAAATAATATCCCCGCCGTTGGCTACCAGGTGTTTTGGCTGTGTCGCGAAGACGATCAAACTGTGGATAATGTGTCCGCGAGTCCAGAAACCGAAAAAAAGACAGAGTTATCAAAACTTACATACGGTATAGCAGAAAAAAACACAGTTAGTCAAGAAACGCATTTTGCAGCCGCAGAAATGGTTTTAGAAAATGAATTTATTCGGGCAACCGTAGACGGAAAAACCGGGGATTTATCCAGCATTTGGGATAAAGTAAATAACCGAGAAGTCCTGAATGCAGCAGGCGGCAATCAACTGCAAGCATTTCAAGACAGTGGTCAATATTGGGATGCTTGGAACATCGATCCAAATTATGAAAAACATCAGTTACCCGCGGTCACACTCAAAGAGATGGCTTGGGTAGAGGAGGGAGAAATACGGCAGAGTTTGCGCGTAATCCGACAAATTGGCAAATCGGAGTTTTGCCAAGATTATATAGTAGAAATAGGTTCGCCACTGCTGAAAATCAAGACAGTTGCAGATTGGCAAGAAACTCACGTTTTAGTAAAAGCAGCCTTTGGGTTAAATGTAGAAGCAGATTTTGCAACTTGCGAAATTCCCGGCGGTGCGATTGCCCGCACCACCAAACCACAAACAGCCGGCGAAAAAGCCAAATGGGAAGTGCCGATTTTGCGCTGGACTGATATCAGCAATGACGGTTTTGGAGTGAGTTTGCTCAATGATTGCAAATACGGTTGCGACCTTCAACCGAATCAAATTCGCTTGACTTTGCTTCGGGGTTCGACTTGGCCGGATGAACAAGCAGATGTAGGAGTTTCGGAATTTACTTGTGCAGTCTATCCCCATGCTGGAAATTGGCACGACGCCGGCACAGTTCGGCGCGGTTATGAGTTGAATTCGCCGCTGCTAGTACAGGTGTTGCCGCAGTTAGGAGAAAATCGGAACAAGAGTTTACCCGCAGTGGGTAAGTTCTTGGATTTGTCGGCAGACAATTTAGTGTTGATGGCGTTTAAACAGTCGGAAGAAAATTCTAATGTGTGGATTTTGCGGTGTTGTGAATTCGAGGGGAAAGAGGCTCTGCTAGAATTGAATAGTGATTTGGGATTAGAAATTGTAGAGCCAGTAGATTTGTTAGAACGACCGGCCAATTTGTCTGAAAAGCTGCCGGAAGGGCGAGGATTTAAGATAGAGCCTTGGAAAATCGCGAGTTTTGGAGTTGTAACGAACCGCGAAGGCGCGTTAGGCGAAGCCGCGCGTAAGCGCTAGGACGCGAAGGAAGAAGGGGAAGGGAAGAGATGAGGGGATTATTGGCTGGTTAAATGGTAAATTTAGGGTACTGTCGATCGCTCTACGAATTCAAGCCAAAAATAAGCTATTCCCAAAGTAACGAAAGTCAGGGGCAGCCCGAACCGTAAATGTTCCTTAAAAGTCAAACGCTCACCTGATTTCCCTGCAACTTCAGCTACAATTAAATTAGCCACAGAACCCAACAAAGTTAAATTCCCCGCCAGAGTAGAACCCGCCGCCAACAACAGCCAAGCTTGTGTATCTGTTTTGACAATCACGGATTGCAGAACTAACACCGTCGGTACGTTAGAAATTAAGTTAGAAAGAATTACTGTTACTCCCAACAAATTCAGCGGCGTATTAGTCAAATTAGTTAAATTGTCCAACAAACCCAGTTGTTGAGTTGCTTTAGTCACCACAAACAATCCCGCAAACATTACTAGCAAATTCCAGTCAACGCCTTGCAAAATGCGATCGGACTTGACACGCCTAGTAATTAACAATATACTGGCAGCTATCCAGGCAGATTCTGCTAAAGGTGCTCCCCCTAAAAAAGCTACCAACAGTCCTGCTGTCACCCACAAACTTTTTGCCAGTAAAGGCTTGAACAAACGATACCGGACTTGAGTAATCTCCGGCAAAGATTTGCAAGAACGCACTTCGGGATAAAGCAAGTATAGCCAAGCTACTTGAACCAGCAAACAAATTAAAGCTACTGGTGCGAGAGACTGGGCAAATTCCAAATAACTAATTTCCGAAAAAGAACCGACGAGAATATTTTGCGGATTCCCACTCACAGTCGCCACCGAACCTAAATTAGTACCTCCGGCTAAAGCCAAAATATAAGGGATAGGATTGAGAGACAAAGAGCGAGTCAGACTCAGTGTTAAAGGGGCCAGCAAAATAGCAGTAGTGTCGTTAAGAAAAAATGCCGAGAGAATGCCACTGCCAAAAGTAACGGCCACCATAATGCCGAAAGGAGAACGAGTAAAGCTAGTTAAAAACTCCAAAGCAAGTTGAAAAAAACCCGATGCTCCCAAAGCCGAATTAACGATCATCATTCCCAGCAAAAAAACGATCGTACCAGGGTCGATCGCCTCCCAAGCAGTTTTCAGGTCGAGTATCCCCAAAGCCACCGCAAAACCTGACCCGACAATTGCCACCGCCGCCCGGTTCATTCGCAGCCCCGGCAAATATCCCAAACCGAATCCCAAGTAGGTCAGTCCCAATACTAGATATTTGAGTGTTATCATATATACTTAAAACTATTGATTGCCGCTTTTTTCCATTGTCTAGGATGCTAAAAGTACAGACCGAGTAATTGTAGCTAAACCTGCTGGCATTGCAACTAGCGGGAAATATTGCCGAGAGACGGTCTACCAACTACAAACAAACAAAGTGGTTGCATGGGGAAGCGAAAACCAGCACGCTGGACAAGCTGTAATTTTGTTACAACTTGTAACTTTTTTTAAACAACAGGTTTAATTTAGTTTCACAAGAAAGTTAAATTCCAGAAAGTAAAATTAATTACAGTCGAGTTAAGCCAAAAGTGTTTGCTAAAAAAATTAATTCAAGCAACCCAGAAACCAACAACTCTCACTTGACCCGCACTGACGGCGAGTTCGCAGCAGCAAAACAGTCGTGCAGCAAACAAGTCGAACTGGATTGGTATAGAACTCTCTACGACAAATTTCCGGGCATTTACTTTGTTCTAGACGCTTTGGGAAGAGTTTTTTCCCTCAATCAATTCGGCGAGGCGAGACTAGCCTACAAATCGCAGGAATTAATTTGTCATTCAATTTTTAACATATTTTCCTGCCAATATCAAGGAAAAATGCAAAGTGAATTTGCCGGATTGGCACAGCAGGAAAACGGTAAGCAAACTCCAACAGTTGCTTGTTGGGAAGGCTGCTTGACTTGCAAAGACGGCAGGATTATCTGGGTAAAAGCTACCGCGCGCGCAATGCCTGCGGTAGATTGGAAAATAGAGGAAAACACTCATGGTCATTCACTTGCCAATTTCCAACGGCCAGCGGTACTGTTAGTTTGCGAAGAAATTAATGCTGCTTCGCAGTCATCCACGCTATCGGCGCAGCCCAAGCACAGAGAAGAAAATTGGCGTAGTCCAACTTGGGCGATCGCAAAATTAGCCAAAAGTCAACTTAAAGAACGCAACAATCTAGAAGAATTCATCCGCGAAGTAACTGAAACCGCTGTCAATATTGTCAACTGCGATCGAGCCAGTATTTGGCTGTACGGCGAAGACCAAACGCAGCTTCACTGCATCGACCTTTACGAACAAAATACTAAACTCCATTCCGTACAAATAATCATCACAGCCGCCGACTGTCCGGCATATTTTCAAGCTTTAAAATCCGCAAGTGCGATCGCAACGGTGTCCGCCGAAAATGACCCGAGAACACAAGAACTTGTCGGTCTTTATTTTGCCGATCGGGACACGACTTCCCTGTTAAACGTACCTATTGTGCTGGCAGGTCAAAGGTTGGGAATAGTCAGCGCCGAACGCCACGGTTCCGACGGTGATTGGACAGAAGAAGAACACGAATTCATCCAAATATTAGCAGACTTTGTATCCTCAAGTTTGTCAGCTAGCGAAAAGTTAAAATTAGAAACAATAAGGCACGAACAGCAGCAAAACTTGCTCACCCAATACTATGATCAACTTGAAGAGAGAGTAGAAAGACGCACTGCTGAACTAAAAAAAGCCAACCAAAAACTGCAAAAAGAAATAATTAAAAGAAAACAAGCAGAAGCAGAAATACGCCGACAGCAACAAGAACAGCAAATTATTTTTGATTCCGTGCCGGCGATGATTTGGTACAAAGATACCGAAAGCCGCCTGCTGCGAATTAATCAAGCTGCCGCAGCCTCAAGAGGTTTACCTGCAGCTCAATTAGAAGGTAAATCTTTTTATGAAATCTATCCAGACGAAGCAGAGCAATATTATTTAGAAGATTTGGAAGTAATCCATTCTGGCCTTCCCAAACAGGGCAAAGTCGAACTGCTACCAACTGTCTCGGGTCAAAAATGCTGGGTGCGGACAGATAAAATACCTTACCGCGATGAAACAGGTAAAGTCGCTGGTGTAATCGTGTTTGCAGTAGATATTACTGATTTAATTAGAGTCGAAAAAGAACTGCGAGAATATCGCGATCGCCTCGCAGAAAAAGTTGACAAACGTACTGCTATGTACAGGCAAGCCATGACCGCTTTGTACTCGGCAAATACGCAACTGCAACAGCTAATTAACAACAGCTACTCCTCTGGCGAAAATGGCAGCAGCCACTCAGCAGCGCGCTTGCTCGAATGCGAAGCTTATTTTGAAGCAGTTGCCGTGGCTGACAGGGACACAATTTTGAGCGTCAGCAGTAATTTTGCCCAACTTTTCGGTTACGAACCTGCGGAAATGGTGGGAATGAGCTTGCTGGAACTACTGTCGCCGAAATCATACAAACAGGCGCCGCAAATGATTTCGGCGGCCAGTAATACAGTCTGTGAAACTATTTTTCTCAAGCGAGATGGAACTGCTTTCCCCGCTGACGTTCGCAGCAAATTCGTATTGTGGGAAGGTCGTTTAGTACAGGTGAAAGCAGTCCGAGACCTCACGGAACGCAAATTGACCGTAGCAGAATTAGAGCGATCGCGGTCTCTGCTGCACGCTACCTTGGAAGCAACTGCCGACGGCATTCTCGCCGTTACTACCGCCGGAGAACTGATTAGTTTTAACGAAAAGTTAGTCCAAATGTGGGGAATTTATGAAGAAGTTAGAAACTCAATGGATAGAACGGTGCGGCTGGCATTTCTGACTAAGCAAGTTAAAGATCCGAGGGCTTTTTTGCAGAGAGTTAAAGAATTTTATAGCGATGCAGAGTCGGAAGGTTGCGATATTCTCGAATTTAAAGACGGCCGCACTTTTGAGCGCTACACCCAGCCAATCCGAGTCGGGCCAAATATTATTGGCAGGGTGTGGCGCTTCCGCGATATTACCTCTCGCGAAAAGGTAACGGCAATGTTGGGAGATTCTCAAAGGCGCTTTCGGGCAATTTTTGATTCTTCTTTCCAATTTGTAAGCTTGTTGAAACCGGACGGCACTCTGCTGGAAGCTAACCAAACTTCTCTGGATTTCGCGGGAATTAAGCTACGGGATGTGGCAAATAAACCGTTTTGGCTATTGCCCTGGTGGGGAGATTCTGAGGAAGTTCAGGAACAGTTGCAAGAGGCGATTTCTCGATCGGCAAAAGGCGAATTTGTCCGCTACGAAGTGGAAGTTCAAGGTGTAAATCGGACGGCAATTGTTGATCTTTCTCTCAAACCTGTCGCGGATGAAACGGGCAAAATAGTATTGTTGTTGCCCGAAGGCCGGGACATTACTCAAAGTAAGCAAGCCCAAGTTGCACTGCGGCAACAAATAGAAAGGGAACGCCTGATCGGGCAGATTCAATCGCGCATCCGTTCTTCTCTCGATATCCAAGATATTCTCAACACTACAGTAGCGGAAGTGCGGGAGTTTTTGGCAACCGATCGCGTGCTGGTTTTCCGCTTCCGACCCGACTGGAACGGAGATGTGGTGGTGGAGTCGGTTGGAGAAGGATGGATTCCACTCAAGGGGATGGGAATTGATGATTGCTGTTTTGCCACTACTTACATCGGACAGTATTTAAAGGGCCGCATTCGCGCCATAGAGGATATTCACACTTCTAATTTGAGCGAGTGTCACCTTAAATTTTTGGAGGCGTGTCAGGTGAAGGCAAATTTGGTAGTGCCGATTGTCCAGCAGGGGATAGAACCTAGGGAAGGTAACGGTTCTTGTCAAGTGCCGAAGTTGTGGGGTTTGCTGATTGCCCACCACTGTTCGGCACCCCGCCAGTGGCAGCAGTTTGATGTGGATTTGCTGAGTCAGTTGGGTACTCAAGTTGCGATCGCGATCGAACAATCTTTACTTTACCAGCAGCTAGCGGCGGCCAACCAGCGGTTGGACGGGTTGGCGAATTTGGACAGTCTGACTCAACTAGCTAACCGCCGCCGTTTTGACGAGGTGATCAACCGAGAATGGGAGCAGTCGAGCTCTTTGGAACCGCTATCTTTGATTATGTGCGACATTGACTGTTTTAAACTTTACAACGACAATTACGGCCATCAAGCCGGGGATGCTTGTTTGCAGCAAGTGGCGCGGGCGATCGGAGATGCTTGCACAAACGCACCCGCAGAACGCCTCTATTTGGCTGCTAGGTACGGTGGCGAGGAATTTGGGGTAATTTTGCCAAATACGGATATCGTCGCTGCACAGGCTGTTGCTGAGGGAATCCGCAGCCGCGTCAAAGCCTTGGCAATTCCCCACATCAAGTCTGTTGTCAGTGATTCTGTGACTCTGAGCATGGGAGTTGCGGCCGTTTCGCAAAGTCAAAATTCCCCGAAAATGTTGATTGAAGCTGCGGATAAGGCACTGTATCGAGCTAAGTCTGGCGGGCGCGATCGAGTAGCTATTAGTGATTAGTCAGTAGTCAGGTTATTGGAGATTTTAGATTTTAGAATTGGGAATGACTGATGAAGCTGGTCGTTTGGAGCTTGTCTACAGTTGTATTCTTTTTTCAAACTGGCACTACAAAAAAAAGCGATCGCCCTAACTGGCATAAAGTTAGTGCGATCGCGGTACTATGAATCAGCTATTTATCTATCAGATGCGGCGCGGAATTTTTACGCATTTCCACCAAGATTGTTACAAGACTTCACAGAAAGAGGGGCAGAGTGAGAGATTCGGAAATTTTTCCTTCTAATAACCAATAACAGTCAACAGTCAACCGTCAACAGTCAACCGTCAACTGACAAAAGTTTTTGAAACACCTCATACATATCCTCAGCCAACTTTTTAGGATTCCACAAAGGTGCGAGATGTTCTGGCTGCTTAGATTTTATTAAATGCTCTTTCACCGCATTTCTGAAGCCAGCATCGCGGCCAAACTTAACTCCCCACTGCGTGTATTCCTCCCAAGTCCACGCCGCACCAACATCAAGATTTGCACTTTTCAGAAAAGCATAACCCATGCGCGAAAGATATTGGTCGCCGGATCGAGTTACCACTGGCAAATTCGCCCACAAAGCCTCTAAATTGTGAGTCCCGCCGTTGTAAGGATAGGAATCTAAAAGCACGTCAGCTACATAATAAATAGCGCGGTGTTCTTCTTCACTTCTGGTTTGCCCTATAAACTTAATCCGACCAAAATCTACTCCCTGAATGTCGCATTCTTCGCGGTAAGTGCTGTGAATAATATCGGGGTCGCCTTGACCTTTGCGGATTAACAAACTATCTGGTACTTCCTTAAGGATTTTAACTTGAGCTCGTACCATTTCGGGATTAGTTTTTCTCCCTGGCGCGACGCACAGATAAGTCATTTGATCCAAGCCAATTCCGAGAGCATTTCTAATCGCCTCTCGATTTACCGGAATGCTTTGCAGTGCGCCAATTGCTACCGAACAAACAGGCAATCTTACTACCTGTTCTAAATAATTTTTTTCTACACCAGGGGGGTGAGTGTGTTCGTCACAAAGAAAGTAGTGATTATCAGAAATGTAAGGCGCGTCAAATCCTAGCCAAGAAACGCAAATTCCCGCAGGATATTGATACAGCACTTCGACATTTGTCGGTACTGTCATCGAGTCTAAGTCTATCAAAACATCCAAGTTGTCTTGCGCTACTTCGGCGAGGATTTCGCCGCCATCAGCAAAGCCGTTTGGATATTTTTTAGGCCAGTAAAACTTGCCCGCCATGTCTTCAAACCGCTGCGTAACTTCATCTCGGTGGAGTTTGCCGGTGACGTAAAGGTGAACATGGGGGGTGATGTGGCTTAATTCGCGAATTAAAGCTTCGCTGCACCAGCCTACTGAGTGGCGGCGGAAGTGTTTGGAAAGGAAGCCGATTTTTAAAGGACGCTGTTCTTTTGTTTGGTAATTAGCTAGGTTGCTTCTGTTAACTTGCTGGCGCTGCGGGACAGCTTTTTGGTAGTATTCTTTGGCAATGAGTCTGTAGAAGCTGGCATTTTTTTCGCGGTTGTCTCGCAGGTGAGAAACTGCAAACAGGAAGATTTCGTAGAGCAGTTTTAGTTCGATTACGCTAAAAGTTTCGACCTTTTCGTAGCAGAGTTTTTCGATTTCTTCGAGTTTCTGAATGGCCTGTTTGCTGACACCTGATTGCAGGTAGGAAAAGACGTAGGCTGTAGCTGACATGATTGGGGCATTTTCGCCGCAGTTTTCGCAGTATTTGTCGGCTACGCTACGGGCTCCGGCGAGGTTGGTGGAATGGCTTAGCAAGTCGCACAATTGTTGGTAGGCTTCGCTAAATTTGGGGTTGCATTGGAGCGCCTTTTCAAAATTGGCGATCGCCTCCAACGGCTTATCTTGTTTCTGAATGTGTCCCATGCGGCAGTAAACCTCTGCCCAATCCGGTTTTAATGCCAGGGCTTGCTGATAGCTGGCTAAAGCTTCTTCCAGCCGCCCCTGCATGGAAAAACAACTGCCGAGGTTAGCGTGAACTTCCGGCCAGTCGGGCTTGATTTTCAGAGTATTTTGGTAATTAGTAATTGCTTCGTCGTACTTGTTTTGCTGTAAAAAAGAATTGGCTATATTGAAGTGCAAAACTTCTAATTGCGGCTTTAAAGCTACAGCTTTCTGATAGTAAGCGATGGCGGCGTCGAGATTGCCTTGTTGCGATCGCGCGCTGCCGATGTTACCGTAGGCTTCGGCCCAATCCGGTTTAATGGCGATCGCTTTTTCGTAGCATTCGATGGCTTCGTCGCGCTTTCCTTGGCTGAAAAGTCGATTACCTAAGTTAAAGTGGAAGTCTGCACCGACTAGCTGCGGGTTGAGTTCGGATGTTTTTTTAAAACAGGCGATCGCTGCTTCGATGTTGCCGTGTTTCTGATATACTTTCCCTAAGTTCCAGTGAGCGCCCGCTAAATCTGGACTGAGGGCAATGGCTTGCTGGTAATGGGCGATCGCTTCTTCCAAACGCCCCATTTTGAAATACATACTGCCGATATTGGCGCGCACTTCCGCAAAATTTGGCCGCAATTCTAGGGCTTGAGAATACGATCGAATCGCAGCTTCAGTTTTGCCTACTGCTTGCAGGGCATTGCCTAAAGTGACATAAGCGTGAATGAAATCTGGTCGGATTTTTATCGCTTGCTGACAAGCTGCGATCGCCTCTTTAATTTTACCTTGAACTAAAAAGTTTTCGGCGAGTTTTTTGTACGGTTCTACTTCTTGAAAATTAGCAACTTGTCCGCTATCAGGAACATTGAGCGAGGTAACTTGTTCGGAAAGTTCGGCGGGGTTTGTAAAGGGAGTATTTAAAGTCTCAGTGGTGGGCGCTGGCGGCAAATTGATGCTCGAAGGCTGCAAGCCATAGCCTTCATCTTTGTTGACAGATACTGGTTGCTGTTCGCCTGATTCTGTTTCTAATTCGATAAAGTTGCTGTCAGTAGTTTCCCGCTCTTTTTGTGCGAGCAAACTCGATAGTTTCTCAGCAGCGCTGGCATCTCCAGGTTGCAGTTGCAGCACTTTTTGATAGCAAGCAATTGCTGCATCTAACTTTCCTTGCTGCTGCAAAACGCTGCCCAGCATCATATTAACCGAAGACAATTGAGGATTAATCGCAAGAGCTTTTTGGTAATAATTTGCCGCCTGTTCCAATTGCCCTAACTTGTAATACATACTGCCGAGATTCGCGCTGGCTTCAGCAAATTCCGGCTGAATTTCTAAAGCTTGCAAGTAAGCTTGAATTGCCATTTCCAGTTTGTCTTGACTGTGCAGGGCATTGCCTATTGTCAAGTAAGCAGGAGCAAAATTGGGTTGAAATTTAAGAGCGACATTACAAGAGGCGATCGCCTTTTCAAATTTTCCTTGCAAAACATAAACTTCCGCCAACTTTTTATGAACTTCTGCATCTCCTGGATTCAACTCTAAAGCTTTCTGATAGTTCTCGATTGCGCCACCGAGATCACCTCGATCTTTCAGCCAATTTCCCTTTTGAAAATAATCTCTCACTGCCTCTAAACCTACTAAAGAATTCCCGATCATTTTCTCTGCCACTCTTACAGGTTTTACACTAATACTATTCAGCCATTCTAACCACTCTCGGGATCGCACAGACCAAATACACCCTCGATTTATATATTCTACCTGCTGTCTCAGATGATTTTCAGCAGTTGCGCCACTCCCACCCGCACCCTCTTTTAAAACTCCGACTGTCGCCTCTAAAAACCGCCTTGTATATCCCTCCCAATCTGGTTTACCGGCACGCTTCCAATTAGTTATCGATGCAAAATTTTCCACCCCTGACATTGAAACTAGACGGGCAAATCCAGCAGTTGTTTCCGGCAAAGCTGCCAATTCACTCGTCACAATCCGGCAACCGATGGCCATCGCCTCCATCACGGCAATAGATGAGGTTTCTAAATAGGTATTCGGGTAAGCTAAAACCGCGACTGAACGCAGTTGCCGGACGAGTTCGGGTTGCGGTACGGAACCGACGTACTCGACGCCTTCTGTTTCCTGACACTGGCGGTAAAGTTGACCGAAAAAAAGCTTGTTATCATTGTCGTCTATTTGGTGTACTTTCATGCTTGAAAATACTTTTAATCTGGTTCCGGGGACAGCTTGACGAATTTCGGGAAAGACTTTTAACAAAATATCGAGTCCGCGAAATGGAGTGCTGGTGTAAGCTAGAACTGGCGGTCGAGATTTATGAGAGAGGATAGGAATATTATCGGGGAAAATATTAGCAAAACAAGGGGCGATCGCATTTCTTAAAACACAACTGCGATGGAATTCAATGCCAAAGCGCTGGCGAAATTGCTCCCGTTGCCACTCGCTGACAAAGACAAAAGCATCGCAAGCATTGATTTCTCGGTGATTATTGAAATCTTGGAGGAATACAAAGCCCGGTTCGTTATGAATCCACAAAATCAACTTAGTTTGATGCCCCAAAAGTGGCTTAACTTCCAGCGCTTTGCCGACTATATTGACTATAACTAAAAAATCGAGCGATCGCAGCAATTCTAAATTAGATTTGTCCCCCACCCTGCGCCTGCAATCAACGCCACGCCATATCCCAGACTCGGAAGTATTGTTGAGCAAAAATACCTCGTTTCCCTGTGCAGCCAACGCCTCAGCTAAGTAACAAATAGCCGACTGAGTGCCACCCAAAGGTTCGCGGTAAGGAGTTTCAATGTTGTAATCCCAAGTATAAGTATCGAGAAATCCGATTTTCATTAAATGGTATAATCTTAAAACTATTGAGGAGTACCGAACATGACCACAGAACAAGATCCCGTAAAATTGATGAAACAGCAAGTCGGCTTTGCTGCTGCCGATCGCGTACAATCTGGTATGATTGTCGGACTCGGCACGGGGTCAACTACAGCTTATACTATTCAAGCGTTGGGCGATCGCATAAAATCCGGTCAACTCAAAGATATCAAGGGAGTACCGACATCTTTTCAATCAGAAGTGTTAGCCAAACAATACGGAGTACCGCTGACAACACTAGATGAAATCGACAGAATTGATGTTGCTATTGACGGCGCTGATGAAGTAGATCCCCACCTCAACTTAATTAAAGGTGGCGGCGCAGCCCACACCCGCGAAAAAGTAGTCGATTACCTCGCCACTCAGTTTATTGTAGTAGTTGACAGTTCCAAAATCGTAGATAAATTGGGTTCGACTTTTCGCGTTCCCATCGAAGTTATACCGATGGCATTAACACCAGTGATGCGCGCCATTGAAAAATTGGGTGGCAAACCCGAACTCCGCATGGGTATCAAAAAAGCAGGCCCGGTAATTACCGATCAAGGTAATATGGTAATCGATGTCAAATTTGATGACATTGCCAACCCAGGAGAAATGGAAAAAAGCTTGAACAACATTCCAGGTGTGTTAGAAAATGGTTTGTTTGTAGACTGTACAGATTTGGTTTTAGTCGGCGAAATCCAAGACGGAAAACCAGTAGTACGCGAGATTTCTAAATAGTCAAAACTGCCCACTGGTGATCCAAAACTCTTTGTAGAACAGGCATCTTGCCTGTTCATGATAATGCTGTAATAACTCTTTGTGGAACAGGCATCTTGCCTGTTGAGGAGAATGCTGAAGTATAGGAGTTCCAACCCGCAAAAATACCAAAAACAAGGTTTCTTACCCTATAGCAACCACCAAGACTATTAAGAAGTTCTTAATCAGTGAAACCCTGGGGATTCTTACATCTTCCTTCTTCCTTCTTCCTTCTTCCTTCTTCCTTCTTCCTTCTTCCTTCTTCCTTCTTCCTTCTTCCTTCTTCCTTCTGCTATAGCTTTGACTTTGATTATGATGCAATATCGCAGATTCGGTCGCACAGAATTATCCATGCCCGTCTTTTCCTGCGGTGGCATGAGATATCAGTACAAATGGCAAGACGTGCCTGCCAATGAAATTCCACCAGACAATCAACAAAATCTAGAAGCAACGATTCGCTACTCGGTTGAATGCGGCATCAATCACATAGAAACTGCTCGCGGTTACGGCACTTCCGAGATGCAATTGGGGTGGATTTTGCAGAATTTTCCCCGCGAAAAATTGATAGTGCAAACGAAAGTTAGCCCCAAACCGAACTCCCAAGAGTTTCGCGAAGAATTTGATAAATCATTAGCTTATTTGCAACTGGAATACGTCGATTTACTGTCGCTGCACGGCATTAATACGTGGGAATTGCTAGAGGAGTCTATGCGTCCAGGCGGCTGCATGGATGTGGCGAAAAAATTGCAAGCAGAAGGCAAAGTGCGGTTTATTGGTTTTTCAACTCACGGCCCGACGGATGTGATTGTCAAAACAATTGAAACTAATCAATTTGATTATCTTAACTTGCACTGGTACTACATTAATCAAAGTAATTGGCAGGCTATTGAAGCTGCTAAACGTCACGATATGGGCGTTTTTATTATCAGTCCTTCCGACAAAGGCGGTCAACTTTACAACCCGCCGCAAAAATTGGTAGACTTGTGCTATCCGCTAAGTCCGATGGTGTTTAATGATTTGTTTTGTTTGTCGCATCCGCAAGTACACACTTTAAGTTTAGGCGCAGCCAAACCTGAAGATTTTAACGAGCATCTGAAAGCTGTAAAATTGTTAGATAAAGTCGATGAAATTTTGCCACCGATATTAGCCAGGTTGGAAGATGCAGCAATTAATAAATTAGGAGAAGATTGGTTTAAGACTTGGCACGTCGGTTTACCAACTATAGAAAATACTCCTGGAGGTATTAATATTTATGTGATTCTGTGGCTGTGGAATTTAGCGCAGGCTTACGATACGATCGACTATTGCAAGATGCGCTACAACCTCTTAGGTAATGCCAGTCACTGGTTCCCCGGCCAAAAAGCCGATCGCCTCGATGAATTAGACTTGCGCCGCTGTCTAGCCCACAGTCCCCACGCGGCTAAAATTCCCGGTATTCTTCAAGCAGCCGATCGGCTTTTTGGAGGCGAAGCCATCCAGCGCTTGTCCCAAGAATAATCAAAAAAAAACCCGGTTTCTGTCTCGAAACCGGGTTGGGGAACCGGAGCACGTGAGTTAGTTACGCGCACACAATTAGCCTATACTTGAGAAACTCTCACAACCATCGCCCATCCGTCTCATCCATTCGGGCGATACAACTTTTTTCTCAACTCACTCCCATTTTGCTTTAATCTGAGATAAAACAGTTAATAATTCACTTAGGTACTTTTTATGACTATTAAACGCCGAGATTTCTTGTATTTAGTGACTGCTACCGTCGGAGCTATTACCGCAGGTGCTTGCCAAGCGTCAGGAAATAATGTACCGCAAGCAAGTCCAATTGCAGAAAGTCCAAAAATAGCCCAAACCCCCGGGCCTTTTACACTGCCACCTCTGCCTTATGAATACAATGCTTTAGAACCGCACATTGATGCGCGGACCATGCAATTTCACCACGACAAACACCACGCCGCCTACGTTAAAAACCTCAACGATGCTGTCAGCAAATACCCGCAGCTCAAAAATATGAGTGCTGAAAATATGCTGCGAGATTTGAGCAAAGTGCCGGAAGATATTCGCACAACCGTGCGAAACAATGGCGGCGGACACCTAAATCACACTATGTTTTGGGAAATCATGGGTCCCAACGGCGGCGGCGAACCCACAGGGGCAATTGCAACAGCAATTAAGCAAACTTTCGGCAGTGTTGACGATTTTAAAGCAAAATTTAACGATGCCGGCACTAAGCGTTTTGGCAGCGGTTGGGTGTGGCTAGTCCGCAATAAAGCGGGCAAACTGGAGATTACAACTACTGCAAATCAAGACACGCCTTTTATAGATGGCAACTATCCAATTATGGGTAACGATGTTTGGGAACACGCTTATTATCTCAAATACCAAAATTTGCGCGCCGACTACTTAAAAGCTTGGTGGAATGTGGTTAATTGGGCGGAAATTAACAAGCGCTATGAAAAGGCGAGCGCCTAGTTCCACAAAGTTTGTTGTTGCGATCGATCGCAGACAGCCCAACAACAACAAACTTTGTTTTAAGTAGGTAGGTGCTGTAAAACGCAATTAAGTAAACGATTGTAAAATATCCTGAGCCTTAAGCGTGGCTGATTTAACCCTGTTTCCATACTGTTAGATGGTTCAGTTTAATTCCACCTACCTACTTATTTTCTGATTCTGGTGTCAAACTCGGGCTGCCCTCAATGTACAGTCCACCATCTACCTTTAACACGCTACCCGCGATGTAGCCAGCCGCATCAGATGCTAGGAAAACTGCAGCTTTCCCTAAGTCTTCCGCCAATCCCATCCGGCCAAGAGGCATTCGGTTGCTGAACGACTCAAGCAATTCGTCGCTATACCAGCGTCGCTCACCCGGAGTATCAGTCCACCCAGGCTCTAGGATGTTGACCCGAATTTTGTGCCACATCAGTTCATTGGCCATCGAAAGAACGAGGTGATGACAGGCTGCTTTGGTGGTGTTGTAGTCAATAGCACCCTTATACGGAAAATGAGCGTGCGGGGATGAGATATGGATAATCGAGCCTTGGGCCTTCCTTTCCACCATACGGCGGGCGACTATTTGACATACGTGAAACACACCGTACACCCCTATTTCTAGTGTCCGCTGTAAATCCTCAAATTTAGTTTCCAGCAAGGTGTTTCGGACGCTGGCGATCGCATTTGTTACTAGAATATCGATGTGACCGAGTTCTTGTTCGCACGTATCCACCATCCTTTCCACTTGGTCGCGCTGTGAGACATCTGCTTGAATCGCGATCGCGCGACGGCCGACAGAGTGAATTTGGTTGACTACTTCGAGTGCAGATGTTTGAGAATCGGAATAGTTGACACAAATATCTGCACCCGATTTGGCTAATTCAAGGGCGATGCCAGCACCAATTCCTTTCGAGCTACCTGTGACAAGTGCAATCTTATTGGCAAGCATAGTTAGTATTGAAAAACGGCTATAGCTAGCGCACGGGACGCTCGAACTGCTGTACAACTTTCCGCAAGTAAACGCAGTGCCGCGCCCCCTGACTCGTCGGCGTTGTGAATGCTTCGACTGACTCAATTTTACCGCCCAAATGCTCGATCGCCCTTTGCAACTCCGTTTCTTCCTCCACCGTCCAATTCCCACGGTAAAGTACCGCCAAACCGCCATTTTTCAGCAGAGGCAGCGCGCATTTAGCGCAGAGAGGAGCGGCTCCCACTGCTCTGAGAACTGCTAAATCATAAGCTTGTTTGTGCTGTGGGTCTCGGGCAATTTCATCGGCTCTGCCCAACAAAGTCACAGCATTTTCTATCCCTAAAGACGGCACAACTGTTTCCAAAAAAGTAATTTTTTTGCGCGTAGAATCGAGCAAAGTAACTGATAAATGCGGCAGGGCGATCGCGATCGGCAACCCCGGAAAACCCCCACCAGTCCCAATGTCGATCGCTTTCTGCACCGAACCGGCGGACAATTCGGGATTTTCCGCCGAATTGTGATTAGCGGGCAGCAGTCTCGCAATTCCCCGCAAAGAATCCCACAAATGTTTTTCCCAAAACTCCATCGGCTCAGTAATTCGAGTTAAATTCAAGGAGCGATTTCCCTCGACAATTAACTCATAAAGTCGCTGAAATTGTTGTTGCTGCGACTCATCCGGCTGCCAATTCAACGTTTTTTTCCACAACTCGTTCATCTGGGGCAATACAGGCATTTTAATCTCATTTATCATCTAGTTCTATTCTCACTTTTTTCTTTCTGTGTAGGCGGACTTCGTTTGTATAGACGCGAATTCTATTCGCCAGGAAACCATTGGAAACGCCAAAAACTTAAACGCAACTCGTTTCCTTAGCTTCTAATTTAGCCCGATCGACCTCTTGCAAATCGCCGTGATCTAAAGTCCAAAAGCGATCGGCCACGCTCAACAAATCGCTAGCATCGTGAGTAACAATCAACAAAGTCCAGTGACTTTTCAACTTACTCAACAAGCTTACCAACTGTCGGCGCATCGACCAATCCAAACCCGCCGTCGGTTCGTCCAAAAGTAGCAAATGGGGCTGCCGAATTAACTGCACTGCCAAGGCTACCCTGCGCTGTTGCCCGCCGCTCAAAGCGTGGGGGGAAGCGCGCAGTGGCAAATGTCCTAGTCCCACTTCTGCCATTGCTGAGTTAATTTGTTCTTGTCCCAATTCAGGATGACCCAACCGTAATTCTTCTAAAATTGTGCCGCCGCAAAAATGCCTTTCTGGAAACTGGAACACTAAACCTCCTAACTGTTGCAAGTGTTCCGGTGTTAATTCCTGTTCCCGCCAGCGGATGTCGCCGCTAGTTTTTTCCGCTAAACCTGCTAATATTTCTAATAGCGTACTTTTGCCGGAACCGCTGCGACCCACAATCAGCCCCATTTGCTGCGAGGGAAGTTCTAAGTTAATATTTTTCAGAATAGCATTCGGACAGGCGGTAGGATGATATACTAAGTTTTTTAGATAAAGCATTAACGCAATTGGTAATTGGGGAGAAGGAAGGCACTACACGAATTTTGACAAGGATACACGGATTAATTACCCAGCCTCAGCGATTTGTTTCTAGCTTGGGCCGCTCGAACACAATTATTTTACATAAATCTTTACAAGAGTTTCATTTCTTTTCAGGATTGGCGTTTGATTTTTGTGTTATTTCATGGTATATTTTAATAATGGAAATCTGTCGTTTAATATATTACAAGTCACACTTCCATTATTAAAATATACCTCAATAACCACAAAAAATCAAGCAAATTTCACTCTTTTTTTATTCGCGGCCCGAAAGTCTAAAAATTTAACTCTCTTGTTTCTAGTTTACAGTATATTACATTGAGAGAAATGACGATGACGAAAACCCCTTTAGCATCGCTTGGCAAGCAAATGTTAAGTTCTAAACAGACAGTGCGGGCGATCGCCTGTGCAGGAGCGATCGCCCTCAGCATCTGCATTAACTCAGCAGTAGCGGGCGATCCCTTTCGCAGCAGCAACCCGCAGGCGATCGGGCCCAACACCGAAACCGCTTTCAAAACAATGTTTCAGCAAGGAAACTACAAACAAGCAAAAGCACAAGTTCAACAAGCACTATCAGCCGAACCAAACGAGCCACTCGCCTATGCGATGGCAGCCTCCCTATCATACATCGAGCAGGACTTAAACTCGATGAATTCCTACGCACAAAAAACCCGCGAAGTCGGCGAAAAACTGACGAAAACCAATCCCTTGCGCGGCAACATTTACACAGCAGCAGGTCACTTTCTAGAAGGGGCGAACATTATAGCCAAAGAAGGAACAGCCAAAGGCGCGCCCCAAGCACTCAACAAACTGCGAGTAGTATTTCAATACCTAGATGCCGCCGATAAAATAGCGCCGAACGACCCAGAACTCAACCTAATCAAAGGCTACATGGACTTAATGCTAGCCACAAACCTGCCCTTTTCCAATCCCAACGAAGCAATTCAAAGACTAGAGCAAAAAGCCTTTCCCCGCTACTTAGCTTATCGCGGCATGGCACTAGGTTATCGAGACTTGAAAAAGTACGATCGCGCTTTAGAGTTTGCCAACAAATCCCTAGCAGAAACGCCCAATAATCCCGAAATTTTCTATCTCAAAGCACAAATCTTGTTTTCCCAATCCCAGGGGAAAGAGAGCAACAAAACCTTACTTGAGGAAGCTCGAAAAAACTTGGACGCAGCCTTAGCAAAACCCGACCAACTGCCGCGCAGTTTAGTAGCCGAAATCTTCTTTCAGCAGTGCAGAACCCGTAACCGTCTCGACAGCAAATCTCGCGACTGTGACCCGATGCGCGATAAAATTAGAGATGCAGATGGAGTCTGGGGGCCGACGGCCTTACCACCACTTTAACAAGAGTCAGAGGGAAGTCCGGAGTCAGGAGTCAGGAGGAAAATTTTCCCTGTTTCCCTCTCTCCCCATTTTCCTCTCTCCTACAATTTAATTCCTGCAATTCCATTCCCTTTCTTTGATAAAATTGATGCAAGTAGAGTTTCGCGAGTTTAACCCCTTTGACCTCTGGATTTGGCTGAAGTTCAGCAACGTGCCTTCAAACGGTGAAAAACAGTATGTTGAAGAAGTGTTTGACTCTTGGTTTTTCTTGGGAAAACTGGGAGGATTTAATGCAGAAAATTTGCAAGTTCAAGATGAAGGCTTAGATATCAGTCAGATGAATTACGATGTTAATCTAGCCGACCAAAGCATGATGGCTTTGATGCACAATATGGGAGAAATGGAGTATCAAGGTTCTTGGGCTCGCTGCTGGTTTGATTTGGGCACTAGCGATGCGATAGGCCTCGATGTTTTGATTAATGTTTTCCAGCAACTCAGCAAAGAATTCGTAACGATTGAAAAACTCATTATTGGCGGGGAAAATAGAAACTGGCCCGTTGACAACAGTCGCCGTCGAGAGTCTTTTGCTGCTGATAATTAACCATAGGGGCGGTGTCCCCGTGTCCGCCCTCGCGACTTGCAATAGTAAGGTACGGAACCCGCACCCTAAATAATTAAATTCCCATAAGCCCTAGACTAAGGTTCATCCTCCCAGATTCAATGCTGCAAGTAAGGAATGAGAATTAAATAAACTGCAATGCGTGATTGTTCTTGTGGGATGGGCGAGACGCCCATCCCACAAGCTTATTTAAATGATTTAATTCATGCTCCTCAATCCTCAATCCAAAATCTAAAATCTAAAATCTAAAATCGACTGACTGATGGCTGATGACTAATTATGCAAAAAGGTACAATTCGCGTAATTGTTTTAGGATTAATTCGGATCGGGCGATCGCATTGTCGTGTCAGAATGCGAAGATCCGGTCAAACAAGACACGTTTTACCGAGCTCTGGGCGGTGGCATAGAATTCGGACAACACAGCATCGACGCTTTGCAAAGAGAGTTTCAAGAAGAAATTAAAGCCGAGTTAACAAATATCAAATATTTGGCTTGTTTGGAAAATTTTTTTATTTTTAATGGCCAAGCCGGACACGAACTAATACAACTCTATCAGTGCGAATTTGTTAATCCCAAATTTTATCAATTGGAGAGTCTAGCCTTTGCAGACGGAGAGCGGGTATTTACCGCACTTTGGATGCCGATAGATCGCTTTCGATCGGGCGAATTGCGTTTAGTTCCAGAGCAATTTCTCGACTACTGCGAAGGCTAAAAACTCAACCAATACCAAAAAACAAATACCTGATATCGGGGAATTAAACCTAAAATATTTGCCGTAGGGGTGGGTTTCACCTGAAATATTTGCGATAACTAACAGGATGAATAAACCCCCCCTTCCTTCCGCCCCCCGCATTACCCGGATCTACCTTACACTAGGCAGAGTCCGCAACAGCTCATAGAGCAAAGAGTTGATAAAACCGAGGGCTATAGCCCCCAGCAAAGCACTCCAAATTCCCCAGCGCAAGCGAAATCCATCAACTAGCCAAGCCGCTAATCCAAAGATAATAGCGTTGATAACAATTATCCACAAACCAAAAGTTACCAACATCAATGGAAAACCCAAAACCACAAAAAGCGGTCGGACCAAAGCATTCAGCAATCCAAAAACCGCAGCCGAAATCATCGCTTTTCCAAAAGTGTCAATGTCCACCCCGATGGGTAACTTGGAAATAATGAAAAAGCTCACCGAAGTTACCAGCCAAGCAATTGCCAGCGAAACGATATCCATGTGTTTATCTCCTTAAAAAAGCTAAACATTAAATCGGAACAACAGCACATCCCCTTCTTGTACAACATACTCTTTTCCTTCACTGCGAACTAAACCTTTTTCCTTAGCCGCATTCATCGCGCCCGTAGCAACCAAATCTTCATAAGCTACAGTTTCGGCCCGGATGAAACCCCGTTCAAAATCAGAGTGAATCACCCCCGCAGCTTGTGGTGCTAACATTCCGGCGATAATTGTCCAAGCGCGAGTTTCTTTCGGTCCGCTAGTAAAATAAGTCCGCAAACCCAATAATTCGTAAGTAGCTCGAATCAGAGATTTCAAGCCCCCTTCTTTTACCCCCAGAGATTCTAGGAAATCCGTTCGTTCTTCCTCGGATAACTCCACCAATTCTGACTCAACTTGCGCCGAAACAATGACAACCTTAGCATTTTCTTTAGCTGCTACTTCCCGCACTTGTTCGACATAGCTATTTCCAGTTGCTAAATCGTCATCAGACACGTTAGCAGCATAGATAATTGGTTTGTTGGTCAGTAATTCTAAACCTTTAACTAATTCAGCTTCTTCATCTGTGAAATTGTACTGCCGCGCCGGTTTCCCCGCATTCAAAACAGTGACCAATTTTTCGAGTACATCCACTTCTGCCTGAGCTTCCTTATTGTTGCGGGCTAGCTTGCGAGTGCGATCGAGCCTGCGTTCAATTTGAGCTAAATCTGCTAAAATTAATTCGAGATTGATAATGTCAATATCTCGGATCGGATCGACAGAACCCGCAACGTGAATGATATCATCATTCTCAAAACAGCGGACAACGTGGACGATCGCATCCACGGCCCGGATGTGAGACAAAAACTGATTTCCCAGTCCTTCCCCCTGACTCGCCCCCTTCACCAAACCCGCAATATCCACAAATTCCATCCGCGTCGGCACAGTTTGCACGGAATTGGAAATATTGCTCAGCACCTTCAACCGTTCGTCTGGCACTGCCACGATACCCGTATTTGGCTCGATCGTACAGAAAGGAAAATTAGCAGCAGTCGCCTTGGCATTAGCAACCAGAGCATTAAACAAAGTAGATTTGCCAACATTAGGCAGTCCGACAATTCCGGCAGTAAGCATAGCTATTTAGAAACATATCACTGTTTCAAAATATCATAAGTATCACCAATATATCGGAGAGGACTTACGGACGCGGCGTGAGAAACCCAGTTTCTGTGCGAATATCTCCTAGCCAAACCCCAGATTTTTCGCCACAACCGGGAAGATGTGCGTAAGTCCTACATAATTTACACAGGTTCAGGGATTGTCTGAGGAATAGGTTCGGGCACTGTCTGAGGAATCGGAGAGGGTACAGTTTCCGGCACTGGTTCGGGCATTGGCTGCGGAATTGGCGCAGGTACCGGTTCCGGTACAAGGCCGGGAATTGGTTCGGGTACGGGACCAGGCACTGGTGGCGATGCGGGTATAGTCGGCAGTCCCGGTTCGGTACTGGGAATCTGCGGGCCTGGAAACGGACTAGGGTTGGGAAAAATCATGTTAGTTTTTTGCTCGCTAAGAGAGATGTTCCAAAAACATTTTGTCGCCACTTCTCGCTATATTTTAAAACAAAAATAACTGAGTTGTGGTATTGTTTTATCTCATAATTTTAAACTCAAGATAGCTGCAAACACATCTATCTAAATAGCTATAATTAACTATTACGTCTGCCTAAAATTATGCCTTTGGCGTTAAGCTAAGTAGGTGGTTACAAATAAACATTACATGGGGAGGGCGCGTGAATAAAGCAATAAACTGTCTGAGAGTAAAGATACTGGCTCAACTCGCCCCTACAAGACATTAGGGTTTTTTCATAGCGCTCTACTTAGATATCAAATACAGCAATCAAGATTAATCATGTCACCAGCAAACTCTCAACAACAAACGCCTCTATTAGATGCCTTGCGCGATCGCACAAATCATCCGCACGCCCCATTCTACGCCCCCGGACACAAAGGCGGACAAGGAATCTCTCAACCGCTAATTGACTTATTCGGTGCAACAGTATTTAGATCGGATTTGCCCGAATTGCCGGAGTTAGACAATCTCTTTAACCCAGAAGGTGCCATTGCCGAAGCTCAAGACTTAGCCGCCGAAGCATTTGGAGCAAAATCAACTCGGTTTTTGGCAAACGGTTCGACTTGCGGAATTATCGCCGCCATCTTAGCAACTTGCGGCCCAGGAGATAAAATTATCCTACCTCGAAATATCCACTCCTCGGCAATTTCTGGTTTAATTTTATCCGGTGCAATTCCAATTTTTGTCAATCCAGAGTACAACTCGGATTGGGATATTGCCAACAGCATCACCCCAGAATCTACAGCCGCAGCATTAGAACAAAATCCCGACGCTAAAGCAGTAATGATAGTTTACCCAACCTATCACGGCGTCTGCGGGGATTTGCGGGCGATCGCCCAAATTACCCATCAATACAACATACCGTTATTAGTAGACGAAGCTCACGGCGCGCACTTTAACTTTCATCCAAACTTGCCAGAACCGGCACTATCAGCCGGCGCCGATTTAACAGTACAATCAATCCACAAAACCCTCGGTGCAATGACACAAGCATCGATGCTGCACGTCAAGGGCGATCGCATAGATATCCAAAAATTAAATAGAGCATTACAGTTAGTACAATCTACCAGTCCGAGTTACATACTATTAGCATCTCTAGACGCAGCCCGCCAACAAATCGCACTCCACGGCGAACAGTTAATGACCAAAACTTTACTGCTAGCAGAAAAAGCGCGATCGCGCATCAGTCAAATTCCCGGCTTATCTGTTTTAGAACCGTTAAATACACCGGGTTTTGCAGCATTAGACCGAACCAGGCTAACAGTAAAAGTATCAGATTTAGGAATCACAGGATTTGCCGCCGATGAAATTATGCACTCTCAACTCGCCGTCACCGCAGAACTTCTCATGCCCCAACATTTAACATTTATTATCAGCCTGGGAAATACAGAATTAGATATTGACAATTTAGTTAAAGCTTTGACGATTTTAGAAGGAAGAAGGAAGAAGGAAGAAGGAAGTTCGGCAACGGATTCTGTAACGGATGTAACGGATGTCAGGAAGAAGGAAGAAGGAAGAAAGAAGAAGTCCGAGAGAAGAAGTCCGATGTCCGATGGAAGATTTGCCCACTCTCCCACTCTCCCACTCTCCCCCTCTCCCCCTCTCCTTTCCCCCCGCGAGGCATTCTTTTTCCCAGCGGAAACAGTACCCGCAGACAAAGCAGTCGATCGCCTGTGCGCCGAACTCATATGTCCCTACCCCCCAGGAATACCAGTCCTGATGCCCGGTGAAATCATTACCCCAGCAGCCGTTGACTACCTGCAACAAATCCTTGCCGCCGGCGGCAAAATCACAGGTTGTAGCGATAGAAACCTCCAAACTCTCAAGGTTGTGCGACAGTAAATATTAAGGCTTGGGGGAAATTGGGAGAATTTCTACTTCTTCCGCGAGTTCCAACTGCCGTCTTGCTTCAATCAAAAATCAAAATTCAAAAATATAACTATGCTTTGGCCCTACGTCACTCCAGGCATCCCGGATGACTTATTTGAACGTTTACCGGGAATTCCCATGAGTAAGCGAGAAGTCCGACTGCTGTTAATCTCCCACCTGCGGCTGCAAGCAGATTCAGTGGTGTGGGACATCGGTGCAGGTACTGGTACGATCGCCGTAGAAACAGGTTTGCTGTGTCCCAAAGGTCGCATTATCGCCGTCGAAAGGGACGAAGAAGTAGCAAGCTTGATTCGCAGAAATTGCGATCGATTCGAGCTCAACAACGTAGAAGTCATAGAAGGCAGTGCCCCGGAATGCCTGGAAAACCTGCCCCAACCCCCCCACCGAGTCTGCATCGAAGGAGGTCGCCCCATTAAAGCGATTCTCCAAGAAGTCTGGCGGTACTTGCCACCCCACGGTAGAGTTGTGGCCACAGCCTCGAATTTAGAGAATCTTTACGCCCTTTCCGAAGGGTTCGCCGAGTTGCAAGTCCGCAACATCGAAGTAGTCCAGTCCGCCGTCAACCGCTTGGAGACTCGCGGCCTCAGTCAAACCTTTGCCGCCGTCAATCCCATATTTATTCTCAGCGGCGAAAAGCTGGATTAGAAGGAAGAAGAAGGCACGACACGAAGTTTGACATGGATACACCGATTAATTCTGTAATTCTTAATCTTTTTTAAGTTCACTTAACCTTCATACTTAGAATAAGGGCGACCATCGCTGGATTGACCGCCTGACTTGAGATTTTGGATGACCGATGGGGGATGGGGGTTAACAGTGCAAGAGATCGACTCGTGCTCTATAAAAATCCAAAATCTAAAATCTAAAATCTAAAATCGAATGATCCGCCGCCGTCTGCAAGAGAAATTCATTTTATGCCTTGGTCTCGTATCCTCAGTGGAATAGTTGCGATCGCCCTTGCTTTGGGAATGATTATTATGGGCGGATGGTACTTCACCGTCGGCTTCGGGATCATCGTCTACCTAGGTCAATTGGAATATTTTCAATTAGCCAGGGCTAAAGGCATTGCACCCGCTGCCAAAACTACCTTAGTTGTCAGTCAAGTTCTGCTAATTACCGCGGCCCTTGCACCGCAACTCGTAGATGCGATGTTTCCACTAGCTGGAACCTTCATCTGTTTCTACTTGCTGTTCCAACCGAAGTTATCGACGATCGCCGATATTGCCGCTTCAGTTTTAGGATTGTTCTACGGCGGTTATTTGCCCAGCTATTGGATACGGCTGCGAGTCGGCCTCGACCCAGCCAATCTTGCTACAACCCACCTTTCGCAAGCAGTAGCAAGCAATTTGCCGGTTAACATTTACCCGTCCCCGTCTTGGACAAATTCCAGCAGCATATCTTTAGGATTGACTTCGCTACTGCTGGCTTTCCTCTGCATCTGGGCCGCGGACATTGGGGCTTATTTTGTCGGCAAATTCTTCGGCCGCACTAGCCTGTCCCACATCAGCCCCAAAAAAACCGTTGAAGGTGCCGTATTTGGAGTTTGTGGCAGCATCGCCGTGGCAGTCGCTGGGTCTTGGTATTTACACTGGCCGGGGTGGCCCTATACTGGGGCTGCTTTTGGTCTGTTGATTGGCGTTGCTAGCTTGTTGGGAGATTTAACTGAGTCGATGATGAAACGAGACGCCGGGGTTAAGGATTCCGGACAGTTGATCCCCGGTCACGGCGGCATTCTCGATCGCACCGACAGTTATGTTTTTACCGCGCCCTTAGTCTACTATTTTGTGACTTTATTTTTGCCCGCGATCGACTCTTTTTTAATTAATCGGTAATTGGGAATTGGGCATGGGGAATTGGGAATTGGGCATTGGGAATTGGGCATTGGGTATGTATTCCCAGGATCTACCGAGGAACCAGATTAAAGTCAACTGTTAACTAACTAAGGTAAAACTCTAATTCCTCCCCGACAAACAATCTCCCCCGGACTCAAAATTAACTCCTCAATCTCAACTTCCGGCCCAAAATCAATTTTAAAACCATTGAAATCACTGCTCTTTAATTCTCCATCCATTTCGATTTCTGGTGATTCAAACATCAATTCGCGACCGCTGGCTATCCGCAAACCAGTCCGCAATACCAAAGGAATTTGCCTGCCGCCAGCGCGCAAAATTGTCGCCGAAAGCGTCAACAAACCCGCCTCAATAGCAATCTGCGAATTTTGCAACTTCAGCGACTGTTCGCTATCTGTTAGTGGCAGCATAGGCAGCAAAAATTCGCTCAAAGGTAAGCAAAGCAAAGGCGCTTTCAGCGACGCATTCAAATCCGCTTGGCTAAGCCTCAAAACGCCTGTCACGGGAACCGATTCCAGGAGGCGCAGGGGTTGGCCTTTGAGAGCTTGACCGAGGTTGATGCGAATGCCACAGCCCTCTATGGCAACTTGAGTTAGGTGTAGTCCTTTATACACAGCACCGCGAGCGGCTGCCGTGACTTTGGGGATCGCACCGCTGAAGATTTGTCGATCGCTCCCCTCAATTTTTACCTTCAACTCGTCCACTTGCTGAACTTGCGATCGCAGCCACAACTGCACCGCCGGAGAGAGCACTGCGCTCGCGATCCGGCTGCCTTGACTCGGCGAAGGTCTCCCCGGCTCCTCGCCGAGATTAACAGTCCCACCAGAGCCAGCAGCGGCATCTCTATTGTCAAATTGAAGAGAGTTTTGATCGACAGTCATAAACAATTTCAGAATATAAACCTTAATATTCAAGCACAGAAATTTAACTAGAACTTGCACATTCGGCCTCAAAAACCCGGTTTCTGCCCAGATATACCGCCGTCAACCTGTGATTTTCCGTATAAACCGGGTTGATGAACTCAAGTCCGATTAATGAAAGAAGCAAGCAGACATCTCGAATCAGCAATGCCAGAAGCAGAAAAATTCTCATCCTTTTCCCCTCGGGATCTCTCCTTAGTTCGCGACTTGTGCCCTCCGGAGGAAAAATTCGCGTTCGAGCGTATAAATTTAACCAGCAGTACGGGATTTATGGTAGTGTTGGTTTAGGGTCAGGTCAAACCCACACCTCTCAAAACAGCCGCACAGCAACGGTGCAAGCCTGTGCCTACCGCGAGTCTTTTCCTCGTAGTTTTTGCACAACATTCAGGGTCATGCCATCAGGACAATCTGCATCAGGTCGGGCGTGCTGTAATGATTGGTCAGCATTATAATTTATTCCCAACCAGGAATTGAGCCTTAGTAGTAAGGTTAAGCAATTAACCATGTCGTGTTTCCTCCCCCACCGCTCGCGAGTAGGGGGTTTCCACACTCCCGTCATGTCTGATGAAAGGCTGCAAAAAATCCTCGCCCAGTGGGGCATTGCCTCTCGCCGTCTTGCAGAACAGATGATTGTAGCTGGACGAGTCCGAGTTAATGGCAATATTGTTCGTTTAGGACAAAAAGCGAATCCGGAGCGCGATCTCATCCAAGTCGATGGAGTCCCGGTGAAACCAACGGATCGACCGGCAGAGATCTATATGTTGCTCAACAAACCGGCAGGCGTAGTTTCTACTTGCAGCGATCCCAGAGCCCGATCGACAGTTCTCGACCTGCTGCCGCCCAAATTGCGATCGGGTCAAGGCATCCACCCCGTAGGACGCTTAGATGCAGATTCCACCGGCGCCCTCTTGCTCACCAATGATGGTAAGCTGACATTTTGTTTGACCCATCCGCGTCACTCGATCGCCAAAACTTATCAGGTTTGGGTGCTCGGCGATCCCCCGGAACCCATACTACAAGCGTGGCGTCAGGGCATTGTCTTGTCAGGCAGAAAGACCTTGCCCGCGAAAGTTAGAGTTCTCGATCGCGCGCGAGACGAAACTCTGTTAGAAGTCATTCTATCAGAAGGCAGAAACCGACAGATTCGGCGAACAGCCGAGCTGTTGGGATATCCCGTGGTGCGCCTGCACCGCACAGCCATTGGCCCGATTCAATTGCAGCGCCCCGGTGCCCCAATATTGCCACCAGGCGGCTGCCGACCCCTAGAAGATGCGGAAATTATTTATTTATGGAATCTAGTCAACCTAACATCAATAAGCGTGCCAGTAAATTCCCAGGAGCACAGCATATGACAAAGAATTTATTGTTTTTATTCTTCAAAACCACTAAGCAGAAACGGCACTCTCAAGAGCCAGAAACAGCTCAGAAGAAGCTAGCGGAAATTGGAAATCAACTCCGTCAGTACCGCGAACAGCAGTCTATTTGTTTGGACAAAGTAGCCGTGGTAACAATGATTCGGCGGAATCTGCTGCAAGCCATCGAGGACGGTGAACTAGACCAACTTCCCGAACCCGTCTACACTCAGGGTTTGATCAAGCGCTACGCTGAAGCAATGGGTTTGGACGGAACTCAGTTTGCCGAATTTTTCCCGATCGAACCGCCGCCCCGATCGAGAACCAAGCTATCCTGGCAAGATGGGCCTCAGTTGCGGCCGATGCACCTCTACCTCTTTTACACATTTCTAATTATCTGTTCAGTCAATGTCTTATCTCAGTTGATGAGCGGTTCTGTTACCGCAAAAAACGGTGCGGGAGCCGAAGAACTAGCGCTTGGGCAGCAAGAACAAGCTCGTTTAGCTGCTGACGCATCGAGAGCCTCACAAAATCAGAAACCGGATAGTTACGAAGCTGTCGAAGCAGTAAGAACCGGTCAAAATTTAAATAAATCTGGCAATAAACCAGTGATGGTTAGCGTCACTTTTAAAGCAGAATCGTGGATGCAGGTTGAAGTCGATGGTAAAACAGAGTTTGAGGGAACTTTGCCGACCGGGACTGTTCGCACCTGGGGGGCTCAAAAGCAATTGGTAGTGGTAGCAGGTAACGCCGGTGGAGTAATGGTTGCTGTTAATAACGGACAAGCCGAACCACTCGGAGATCCTGGAGTCGCCAAAGAAGTTGTTTTTAAAGCAAACGAACTCCAGCCTTCAGCACCGCCTAAGAATCAAGGGTAAGTGTTAATTGGTAATTGTTAATTGTTAATGGGTAATAGGGAAGAGGTAAGGGCTGGCAGTCCACAGCTTTTAATTAGAATGTCCGTCTTTATAAACTCCTTACCCATTACCCATTACCCCTTGGCGACGATCAATTTTTATTGGGAGCGCGCCTGGAGATGTAAGTCATAGTTTTGAGGCGATCGCGCACTTCCCAATTCAAAGCTTCAGGCCGATACCGCCACCCCCAATTTCCCTCTGCTTTCCCAGGAAAATTCATCCGCGCGTCTGTATCCAAACCCAACAAGTCTTGATACGGCACAATTGCCAAATTAGCTACCGACATCCAACCCATGCGGATTAAAGACCAGTGAATTCCTTGGGGATCGATGCAGCCCAAATAACGATAAACTTCATCTCTTTGGTATTCTTGCAGTTGATTGAACCATCCGACAGTCGTGTCGTTGTCGTGAGTGCCGGTGTAGACTACGCAGTTGGGAGCGTAATTGAAAGGCCAAAAAGGATCGTCGGGTCCAGCGCCGAAAGCAAACTGCAAAATCTTCATTCCCGGAAACTCGAACCGATCGCGCAAAGCTTCCACTTCTGGAGTAATTACCCCTAAATCCTCAGCGATAATCGGCAAGTTGCCAAACTTCTCATTAATTACATCCAACAAAGCTGTTCCCGGCGCTTTAATCCACTCCCCGTACATAGCAGTTTCTTGCCCGCGCTTCACCGCCCAGTAAGCCTCAAATCCTCGAAAGTGGTCGATCCGAGTCACGTCTACATAAGAGAAAATCGCTTCAAAACGCTGCACCCACCACTCAAAATTATTGGCTTGCAACTTCTCCCAATTGTAGACTGGGTTGCCCCACAATTGGCCTGTATTGCTAAAGTAATCTGGGGGAACTCCGGCCATTAAAGCTGCTTCTCCGGTAGCTTCATCCAAGCAAAATATTTCTGGATGAGACCATACATCCGCGCTGTCGTGAGCTACATAAATCGGAATATCGCCAATAATTTTAATGTCCCGCATATTAGCATAGCTTTTCAACTCCGTCCACTGCTGAAAAAACTCAAACTGGACGTATTTGTAGTAATAAATCTCAGCATTTAGCTGCTGGCGCCACTTCTCTAGGGACTCTGGTTCTCGACGGGCAATTTCGGGTTCCCAATTGTTCCAGCTAACACCGCCAAAGTGATCTTTGAGTGCCATAAATAAGGCGTAATCTTCCAGCCAATTCTTTTTGCTTTCGCAAAAACCTGAGAATTCTTTTTGCTGGATCGGGGATGCTTTGGCTTTGAAGTTTTCGCAAGCTTTTTTGAGCAAAGGCACTTTCAGGGCGATTGCCCGCTCGAAGTCTACATAATCGAGCGGAAATTCGGGTAAATTAGCGAAGTCTTCATCGGCGAGCAATTGGTCGTCCCGCAGCAGTTCTGGGTTGATCAGCAGCGGATTTCCCGCCATTGCGGAATAGCACGAATAAGGAGAATTGCCGTATCCTGTCGGCCCCAGCGGCAATACCTGCCAGTATTGCTGGTCGCTCTCTACTAAAAAGTCAATAAAGCGATATGCTTCTATTCCCATGTCTCCCATGCCAAATCGACTGGGAAAGGATGTGGGGTGGAGTAAAATGCCGCTCGATCGGGGAAAAAGCATAATCTATCTAAAGATATAGGAATTAAACATTGACAATTTGACCGATATTCCCTACAACTTAAACTTCGCAGTTTTTAGGGCGATTGTCAGGGCAAATACTTTTGTGATTGTCTCATATTTTCTGCGAAAACGTGCTTGCCAAATATTTTTAGAGGACTCTACTCACAACTCCTGAGTAGAGAGGAAAACATCCAAATCCGAAGTTATGTGATCGCCTCGCTTTCGCAACTAAGTTTTTTTACCCAGGCTCGTTTGCTGCAACAAAGTAGTTTGCTTGAGCGTACCCCGTTTCTGCTTAATTTTTAAATCTAACTTTTCTTTTGCTTTCGCTCCATCTCTCTGCGGTGGTAAATGGCCCGCCCAAAATCATCCATCACTTAAGCAGAGCCAATGCACAAATCAGCCGACTGTTTTGTATCTCAAAAAACAGTCGGCTGCGGAAGTACCTGAAAAGAGGCTGAGTTTAAGCTTGCTTGTTCAACAATTTCTGCACTTGTTTGAGAGCTATAGCGCCGACGTTGTAAGCAGCCCAGCCGCCCGCCAACAATACGGGCATCAATACTATTAGTATGCGGAAGTCAATATCCATGGGTTCTCCTCCTAAAGTTTTTTAACAAATTCTCATAATCTATTTGTATCTCATTTTGTCGCTGTTCTCCTGACTCTTTAACCAAATATTCCGGATACGCAGGAGGACATGGCTCCGCAGGAATTGAGATCGAAAGCGAAACTCCTGGGCGGGCGATCGGCATTCGCTGCACCAATTATCCCACAATCTGTTTCGCAATCCCTTCCACAACCTTAGTTAGAGGGTCATTAGGGAAGTGCAGCGCAAACACCCCCTTGCTGCCGAGCAGCATCATCTTGTCGCTGTGAGGCAGCACCCCTGCCACTGGGATGTTGTAAATACTCTCTACTTGCTGCTTCAAATCCTCGAAATCCAGGGATTCTGGGGCTTTGTTGATCGTCATCAAAATCTTGGGAACTTCTAGTTTGCGGGCCACATCTACCGTGACAGCCGTTCCCTGAAAATCTTGCTGATCCGGACGTAGAATCAGCAGCAGGATGTCGGAAATGGTGATGCTGAGGAGGGTTTCTTCGTTGAGCCCCGGGTGCGTGTCTATAAATAGGTAGTCTAAGTTCAAAACCTCGATCAGTTCTTGAAAGCCGTCGGTAAGCAGTCCCACATCGTAGCCTTCCCGCAAAACTCGCGCTATCTCCCCTGCTTTAATACTCGAAGGAATCAGGTAGAGATTGCCGTTACTGGCTAATTTTGGCAGCAGGGAACTCACATTGTATGCCGTATCCGCGATCGGACATCGCCCCCACAGGTAATCGTTCAAGCAGTGATCCATGTTGCTCTCGCTGAAACCGAACAGCACGTGAATCCCTGGTGATTGAATGTCGGTGTCCACAATGGCGACTCGATTTCCGCCACGAGCGATAATAGCTGCGAGGTTTGCTGTCGTGTTCGATTTGCCAGTTCCGCCCCGGTAAGAGTGGACAGAGATGATTTTGGACATGATCTGCGTATGAGGGTAAGAAACGGCGAGAATCAATAATTATGATGCAATTCTCGATGCAGTCGAGTAGTCTGTCATTCTTCCTTTCCTCCCAAATCCTCCTTGTCAGTTAAACTATCAATTTTTTCATCTTTTATGCTCTTTTGTGCGCCCCTGCGCTGCCGCATCTGTTTGGCTTTGGCTTGCAAATCGCTGAACTCGTCATCCGGTTTGGTTTCGGCTGAACTAGCACCGCCGCCGGCATCGATCGCACCCGTTTGTGAGCTGCTTTCGGATTCAGTCACGGAGGCGCGCTGCTGCATCTGTTTGGCTTTTTCCTGCAACTGAGCTAAGTAGTCGTCTGTCTGACTTTCGGCATTGGCAAGCTCTGCGGCACCTGCAATTATTTCTTGGGGATGGGAAGGTGCTTTTTCAGAGGTTTCTTTTTTGCTAATCCTCAGTTTATCTTTCTTTTGCTGCAATTCTTTAAAGAAATCAGATTCTGTGATTTCTGCGACTTGCTGTTCTTTTTTGGCTTGGTCTATTTCGATTTTGAAGACTTGTTTTACTCGATCGCTAATTGCTTTGGCGTATCCGGCTTTATTAAATCTTTCTGCTGATACAATGCTGCCACCAGTTAGGATTAATGCTAAGGCTGGCGCGGCCACAGGCACCCACCCTCCTAACAGAAAAATGCCAAACCCGATCGCGCAGCAGCCGCAAAGCATGGCTGCGAATGTCAGCGCCAACTGCGCTGGGTGAGCCATCCGCGATGCAACGGTTCCTCCCACAATTGACCATGCCGAAATCCACAAGATTTCTGCCCATTCCGGCCAAAACCAAAACATCGGTCTGTTGTCTAAAACTGTACTCAAAATTTGGCTGACTACTTGTGCGTGTGCCACGATCCCCGGCATGAATTGATTTTTTTGTTGTCGCCCACTGTAAGGAGTATAAAAAAAATCTTTAACGGTTTCTGTGGTATAACCGATGAGAACTATTTTATCTTTAACTAAATTGGGGTCAACTTTCCCTTCTAAAACATCCGTAATTCTGACTTGGTTTGCGACTTGCAGCCGGGAACGATAGTTAATTAATATTTGATATCCCCTGGCATCAGCATTGTTGTATCCTCCGTCATTACTTTCGAGTTGTTTTAATTGGGTTTTTCCCAGCCATAAAGATTGATCCGGTGCCAGTTGAGGAGAGATTTTTTGCCTTTGCAGGTAGCGGAGTGCTAGCTGCAGGTTGAAGGAATATAAAACTTGAGAGTTGTCATTGCAAAGATGTTTGTCTCCCGAGGAGTTGCCCTCAATTGTCGGCGGTTTCATAAATAATAAAGCCCTGCGGAGTATGCCACCCGCATCGACTCCGAAATCTGCAAATCCCACCCGCTTTTCGGGCAGCCCCGGCGCAGGCGGAGAACCGGGATTGTCCGGGCTGCCGTCGGTGACTAAACATACCCCGATAATGCGATCGTTTTTTTGTAAAATTTTGGTTAATTCCTCGCGCCCGTCTCCTAAAGGTACGTCTCGCAGTACATCTAAACCGATTACTGCTGGCTGCATTTTTTCTAGTTTTTGTAAAATTTCAGCTATTTTGCGATCGGATATCGGCCACTGTTTGAGTTTCTGAATGTCTGCTTCGGTAATCCCTACAACTAGCAAGCGCGAGTCTGGCTTTTCGTCGGCACGCCACCTCAGCATTTGATCGTAAGCGCTTAATTCTATTGGTTCGAGTATTCCTAGCTGTCGAGTTCCCATCAAGGATAATGTTACTGCCGCGCTGGCAATTAATACAGACCTAGCAAATGCTAGTGATGGTTTATACATTTGACTCAATTGAGTCGCTGCCGATCGAATTTTTTTAGATATTTTACTCATTATCCCAGCATATAAGTTTGACTTGTTTCTGGAACAGCAGTTGTTTCACATTTCCCGCCTGCTGGAGACTTCCTCCATCTTAGAACACTCGGAAACTCCGACCACTTTGTTACAAAAATTTACAGTACGTGGTGAGCAACTGTATCCAATGATACTTGCGACCTAGGCAACCTGATTTTTCCAACAGAGAATCCACTTGCCGCTCGAATTAATTAATGTTATTGATGATATGTCAAGGTTTAAATTGTGTATCTGCGCCCTCGACTAGCAGCTCAAAAATATTTGTCGCCATTAGCGAATGCCTGTGTTTGGAATTATAGTGAAAGGTACAACAAAATGAAACGTTTTCTACATCGGGCTACACTTGCGGTCGCCGTAGCTGCGATCGCAGCTACTGTACCCAGTTCACTTGCACCGATGCGCGCACAATCCCAGCAGCTTCTGCTGAGTCAAAATGTTAATTTCAAGCCTCCCGACGTAACAGCCCCCGGCAACCGACAAGGAGGGACACATCGCGGCAACAAGCTTTGTCCAGCGGGTTTATCTATTACTCCTTTAGTGCCTCCAAGTAATATCGGTTTAACCCTAACAGATTCTCCCACAATTTTTGTCTATATTCCTAAGACTTCGCCGGAAATTGAGTTTACTTTGCTCAACGAAAAGGAGGACAAAGTGGTCTACGAAAAAACCTTTAAACTTGACAAATCCGGGATTGTTGGAGTTAGTATTCCTGCTACCGTGGACAACAACAAATCCCTTGAAGTTGGCAAGCGATACGTATGGTCGTTTTCGATGGTTTGCGACCCACAAGACCGATCGGCTGATTTAGTTGTTAAAGGGTTCGTGCAGCGAATTGAACCGCAGGCCACTCTCAAGAGGGATTTGGCAAATCCCGACCCGATGACTAGGCTCAACGTTTATGCTCAAAATGGGATTTGGTACGAAACTCTCGCTACTTTAGCCCAAATGCGGCGTCAGACACCGGAGGATGCGAGGCTGACAGCCAAGTGGACGCAATTATTGCAGTCCCAAGGACTGGAATCAGTTGCAGCTCAACCGCTGGTTGGGCCTCTTTAAATCTCGGTATTTCTTGAAGTTTTGTCGGTGTTCCGATGGCGATGTAAAATTGACAAATTTACCCGATCGCGCCCGGGGCTAAAACTCCGGGTTAACATTAGAGATGCGCTCTATAAATATTTCTACAAGTTGGTGGAAAAATGAAACGTTTTATACATTTTACTGCACTGGCGATGACTGTATTGGCGATCGCCGTTACTCTCCCCAGTTTGCTTACACCGATGCAGGCTGTGCCTGCACCCATTCTGCTGAGTCAGAATGTTAATTTCAAACCTCCCGATGTAACAGCCCCCGACAACAGGCAAGGGGGGACGCATCGAGGCTGTAAGTTACGGGATGGTTTATTCATTACTCCCTTAATACCGGAAAGCAATATTGGCTTAACGCTAACAGAGTCGCCAACATTTTTTGTATATGTTTCTCAACCGGCGGCTCAAGTAGAGTTTATTTTGCTAAACGCAGATGAATCCGAAGTAGTTTACGAAACTACTTTAAAAAATGACAAAGCCGGAATTGTTGGAGTTAGCCTTTCTGAGAAAGACCAGACAAAAAATATTGAGGTTGGTAAGCGATATGTGTGGTCGTTTGCACTAGCCTGCGATCCTCTGGAGCGTTCGGGAGATTATATTGTTAAAGGATGGATGCAGCGAATTGAACCCCAGGTAAATCTCAAGAAGGATTTGGCAAATCCCGACCCTATGGCTAAGGTGATTGCTTATGCTAAAAATGGGATTTGGTACGAGACTCTTGCTACTCTAGCCGAAATGCGGCGCGTCGCACCCGATGATTCGCGGCTGACGACCGAGTGGACGCAATTGTTGCAGTCCCAAGGACTAGAATCGATCGCCGATCAACCGCTAGTTCAGTCTTTTTAATAACCACTCTTGACCAATCATTCCTGAGTGTTTGCATAGTCAATTCTTCAATTCTTCAATCCAGTGACCGAAAGCAGCCAGGGTACCAGTCCCCGTCTTTATCCTGGCACCACCAAAAAATAGTATCCGATAACAAGTCCCCGGATTTATCAGTGATATCGCTTTGTTCAATTCTCAAATTCTGCAATTCTTCAATCCAAAATCTAAAATCTAAAATCGATTGATGGCTAATAACTTTCCGACAATTCTGGCTCTTGATTTTGACGGTGTGATTTGTGACGGACTAATCGAATATTTCCAAACCGCTTGGCGTACCTACTGTCAAATCTGGAAACCAGTCGAAACAGTGCCAGATCCAGATTTAGCTTTGAGTTTTTACCGAGTGCGCCCCGCCATCGAAACCGGTTGGGAAATGCCGCTGCTGATCCGCGCACTACTGACAGGAATTTCCCCAGAGCAAATTTTGCTAGAATGGCCCAATATTGTACCGCATTTATTGACTGAAAATAATTTGAAAGCGCAGTCTGTCGGTGCTATGTTAGACGGATTGCGCGATAATTGGATTGCTGATGATTTATCTGGGTGGCTGTCTTTGCACCGATTTTATCCAGGGGTAGCCGATCGCCTGCACTCTTTGCAGAAGAGTTCGGTGAAAGTGGCGATCGTCACTACGAAGGAAGGCCGTTTTGTGCGGGAACTTTTGCAGCTAGCAGGCGTACAAATGCCGTCAGAGTTGATTTTTGGTAAGGAATACAACAAGCCGAAACACCAAATTTTGCGGGAATTTTTGGCCGCGTCTGGCAAAGATTCGACTATTTGGTTTGTGGAAGACAGGTTAAAAACTTTGCTGTCGGTGAAGCAGCAGCCAGATTTATCTCAGGTGAGGTTATTTTTGGCTGATTGGGGTTACAATACTTTGCCCGAACGGGAATCTGTGGCTCAAAATCCACCAGTTCAATTGCTTTCTCTGTCGCAGTTTGCCGGAGATTTTGCAGATTGGCTGCCGAGCGACTGTTGAGGTTAGATTTGTTTACAGGTGGGATTTTTTTTCGCTTTTCAGAGTCAAAAAAAATCACAAAGTTTTACATCTTTTGTGTTGACTTTTGCGGCTTAGACATGGTATTTTAATATAATGGGATGGTGGCAAAAATATTATTTTTGCCACCATCCCATTATAAGATAAATATAACAGAAATCCCTCAAAAAAGCAAGGCGCTCGAAAAAAAAATGTTTTTTTTATAGACTATTGCAGGTACTCTTGACCTCAAAAACCCGGTTTTTTTACTATTTCTGCGGGCGGGTAGGAAGTATTATAATTTATAAAACCGCGTGTATGACAAAAAACCAAGCTTCGGCACCAAAAAATTGAAAAGTATTTTGATAATTTCTCAGCGTGAAAGCTTTCTAATATTGAGACTTAAAACCAATGCTCGATTTAACTAAAGCAGCCAAGGCAATGCAGGGAATGAGCCAACATTTGAATGTGGAAGCTCACGCGGCTCGCCAACGTTTGGAAGTGGCTCAGAATTTGCTGGTCAAGGCGGCAGGCGAACAGGAAAAATTGGTGGAATTGCAAGAGAATTGGCGCGATCGCACTTTATTCAATGCTGCCACGCCGATCGAGCCCTTGGACGATCGCACCTACATCACCGCACCCCCCGCAGCTCACACAGTCTTCGCCACAGACGGCTCGCAAATTTCCCCCAACCATCACGAAATAGCCTACTGCTACCTGCTAAATGTCGGCACAGTCATGCTGCACTACGGACAAAGCCGCCACCCAGTTTTAGACAGCGTGCCCGAAGTTTTCTACAAACCCGAAGACTTGTACGGTTCGCGGCAGTGGGGAATTAGAACCGAAGAATGGATGGGATACCGGCGGGCAGTTTCCGAAGCAATTGCCTTAGCAGAAATGGGCTGCAATTGGGCAAAAGTTAACGACAATAAATTGCCCGCGCCAGCTTTAGCAATGGTAGACGGTTCCCTGATTTATTGGTTTTTGGAACAGTTACCCAGCGAAGCTCGCGATCAAATTTTGCTGCCAATTTTAGAAGCTTGGGACAAGTTGCGTTTAGCAGGAATTCCGCTGTTAGGATACTTAAGCGCTTCTCGCAGCAGCGAAAGTTTATCTTTTTTACGGTTTGAAGCTTGCACCCACGAAGTACCAGACTGCATGACAAATTGCCCGAACGTCGGATTTGCCGCCACAATTTCTTTCGCCGATAAAGCACCTTGTCAAGAATTTGAACCCTTGCGGGATGCCATCTTGTGGGCAACAATCCTGTCACCGGGACAAAGAAGCCCTTTATGGAAATCCCAAGCTCGAATTTTAGATTTGTACGGTCTTAATTCCGTCTATTTCTGTTACGTTCACGTTGGCACAGAAATTGCTAGAATAGAAGTGCCGGAATGGGTAGCACAAGATACAGCACAGCTAGATTTAGCATTAGGAATGATGCTGGCTCAAGTACACAAAGGCGGCGGCTATCCGGTGACACTAGCAGAAGCTCACAATCAAGCGGTAGTCACGGGGGGCGATCGAAGTCGCTTTTTCGCTTTGTTAGAGCAGCAAATGATTAAAGCAGGCTTAAAAAATGTGGGAATTTCTTATAAGGAAACACGGAAGCGTGGCAGTATTGCTTAAAGTAATAAGTAGAGTAGTCCTTGACGTAGAAACTGGGTGTTTACGGAAATACTGCATCCCGGCTTTTAACACCGATGAAAAACCCGGTTTCTTTGGTATTGATACGTAATTTATGTAGAGTTAAAATAGAGTTAAAAATGTTATATGCCAATAGAACTAATTATCTTAATTGCTTCGTTACTTGTATCGTTGCTAGTCTTTAATTGGGCGTTTAAAGTGTTGAAAGCCAGCATCGGGACAGCGATTGCTTTAGCAGCAATTGTGCTGGCGATGCAATTATTGTTTGGCATCGGACCCAACCAGCTTTTCCAACATATAATTCACTTGCCGGAAACCCTGGGGAAAATGATTTCGGGCAAGTGATCCGATTTTTGATTTTTGATTCTTTTAAATACCCGACTTCTTTTAGAAGCCGGGTATCTGGGGATTCCGAGAATTTTCCTTCTTCCTTCTTCCCTCTTCCTTCTTCCTTCAGATATTAGCTTCCCAGCATTTGGAGCTTGTACAAACTGGCATACAACCCTTCTTGCTGCAACAATTCTTCGTGGCTGCCAGATTCTACTAACTGCCCGCGTTTGAGCACTAAAATACGATCGACATTTCGGATAGTCGAGAGCCTGTGGGCAATAATTATCGCCGTTCTATCCGCCATCAAACGCTCTAGAGCTTCTTGAATTAAAGCTTCCGTCCCCACATCCAAACTAGCAGTGGCCTCGTCGAGCACTAAAATACTGGGATTGCGAATAGCGGCGCGAGCAAAGGCTAATAATTGCTTTTGTCCCCCGGAAAGATTCGTTCCCCGTTCCCGCAATTGCGTGTCGTAACCTTGAGGTAACTGTTCGATTAAACGGGCAACATTTGTCTTTTCTGCTGCTGCTTGAATTTCCTCAATCGAGTAACTTTCTCCCAGGCTGATATTGCTCTTCACGTCACCAGCAAATAGAAAGCCATCTTGGATAATTACGCCTATGTGCCTCCGCAACTCTGCTTGAGGCAAATCCCGAATATCGACATGATTAACCAGAATTCGTCCTCGCGTCGGCTCGTAAAGGCGGCAGAGAAGACGGATAATCGAACTTTTGCCCGCACCGGTGGGGCCGACTAATGCTACTTTTTCGCCGGATTTGATGGTGAAATTGAGGTTTTGCAGCACATATTCGTCTTGTTTGTAAGCAAACCACACGTTGTCAAATTGGATTTCTCCTGATTCATAATTCTGCGATTTGGCATTTTCTCCCCCCCGAAGCTTGGGGGGGATGGCGGGGGGTGATTGGGAATTGTTAGGCAATAAACGATATTCTGAACTTGCTGGATTTTGATGATTATCTGCTAATCCTCCATCGAACGGAGACAAGTTGTAAGCCGTTGTCTCTGGATGTCCAGTTATCAACAACGGTGAATAACGTGCCCTTCTTCCTTCTTGCCTCTTGCCTTTTCCTTCTTCCTTCTTTTCTCTTCCCTCTTCCTTCTTCCCGCTAGTTGGATCTTTAATTTCGATCGGTTCGTTGAGGATATCGCTAATCCGTTCGACAGCGGTAAATCCTGCTTGAATGGCGGTAAATTTCTCTGCAAATTGCCGCAGCGGATCGAAGAGACGCTGAGCAAATAAAATGAATGCAGACAGAGTACCGAAGTTAAGATTACCGGCTAAAACCCTTTGACCACCCATCCACAAAACTGCTCCTATCGCTACTAAAGCAATCCATTCTAATGTCGCAGATACGGCTGAGTCGTAAAATATAGTTTTGTCAACTGCTTTAATGTAGCGTTTATTGGTGACACGAAACAATTCAGAGTTGAATCTTTCGCGGCGGAATAGCTGCACTACACCAATACCCGTCAGGTTTTCTTGCAGTTGTGCGTTGAGATCGGAAAGTTCTTCTCTTGTAGTGTAATTTGCGATGCGATATTGGTACTGGAAATAAATTATGACTGCGGTAATTGGTATCATCATCAGCACCAACATTAAAGCTAGTTGCCACTGCATGGTAAACATGAAAATGGCAATTACTAAAATTGAAAATAAATCGCTAACAATGCCTATCGCCCCTGAAGAAAAAACCTCTCCCAAAGCTTCTACATCGCTGGTGAGGCGAGTCATCAGTTTACCGACAGGAGTGCGATCGAAAAATCTCACTGCTAGCGATGTGACGTGGGCGAACAAATCATTTCTAATATCTGTAGTAATTATTTGCCCTACTTTCGTGACTAAATAGCCTTGAACTGATTGCAGTGCTAATCTAAGTGTTATAGTTAGCGTCAGCAAAATAGCCAAAATATTCAATGCAGCAGATAGAGGCACTCCCCGCAAGAATTCGTAGGTAGGTTCCGAGCGAATTACCGAAATTGCCTGTCCGATGAGAATGGGTTGAATTGCTCCTGAGACTGCTAGTGGTACTAATAGTGCGATCGAAATAATCAGCAAGCGTTTGCTGCGGGTTGCGTAAGATGCCAACCTCATGAATAACCGCCAGTCTGTTTCCTGGCCGGATTTGTTTTTGGTGTCTGCTACTGGTGAGGAAATGGTCATTGATGGCAAAAACTGTACAATATATCTAGTTAATAATTGTAACAAATAAAATGAATATTTGGCACTACTATCAGTAACAGGCAAGATGCCTGTTTCACAAAGAGTGTTTCCTTGTAACAGCAGGTTGGGTTTCGTTCCTCAACCCAGCCAAAATGTTTGTAGGTCGACAAAACTGGTATTATAATCTACTGGGACAAGTTATATTTATCATGCAAGAGATAGAGACAGCCCGATTGTATCTCAGACAATTTACGCCAGACGACTTAGATGATCTGTACCGCATCTACAGCGATTCAGAAGTGATGAAGTATTTGAGCGAAGGCGTCAGAAATAGAAAAGAAACAGCAGCAGATTTATTTCAGATAATCGCACATTGGGAAAAACACGCTTTCGGTTTGTGGGCTGTTGTCTATAAAGAAAATAACCAATTGATCGGCGATGGGGGGCTTCGCTTTTTAGGCAAAACACCTAAAGTAGAAGTCGGTTACGTGTTAGCAAAAGCGTATTGGGGGAAAGGTTTAGCATCGGAAGTTGCAGCGGCTAGCCTCAAGTATGGATTTGAAGTATTGAAACTAGAAAAAATTGGATATGTTGCACATACCGAAAACAGATCCTCGCGGCGGGTAATGGAAAAAGTGGGGATGAGATACCAGCATAACCTCGACCATTCCAATCGAGTATATTATTCAATCTCGCGAAGAATCTACCAGTCAAAAGTAGTTGAGTTGAGTTGAGGAAGGAAATCCAACCAAAATGTTTGTAGCAATAATTATCAAAACTGGTATCATAATCTAGTAGTAGAAATTATATTAATCATGCAACAAATAGAGACAGCCCGATTGTATCTGAGACTATTTACGCCAGACGACTTAGACGATCTGTATCGCATCTACAGCGATCCGGAAATAATGAAATACCTCGCACGAGTTAGAACTAGAGAAGCAACAGAAATCGCCATTCATACCATGCTCGAACGTTGGGAAGAAAACAACTTCGGAATGTGGGCTGTAGTACATAAAATAGACCGTAAAATGATTGGTCGCTGCGGACTGGGTTTTCTGGATCAGACACCGGAAGTTGAGCTCGGCTATACCCTCGACAAAGTTTATTGGAATCAAGGATTGGCGACAGAAGCATCTTTTGCAAGTCTAAACTATGGATTTCAAATATTAAAGTTGGAGAGAATAGTTGCGATCGCTCGCCCAGAAAATATCGCCTCCCAGCGGGTGATACAAAAAGTTGGCATGAAATATGAAAAAAATGCTCATTTTTACGAAACTGATGTACTATATTACTCTATTTCGCGAGAAATATACGAGTCAAAAGTAGTGTTGTAGGTGTGCAATGCACACCTTACTACATTCAAATTACTCACATTGCAATTTGTCATTATTGTCGGCTGACAACTACGAAGTCCTTTGCAATTGCTTGTTAACCTTGAGAATCTTCTTAGCAAAATACTCTTGTCTGTGTCCCAATCGTTTAGCCACTTCCAACCCTTGTTGATAGGATTCCAAAGCTTTATCGTAAGCCTTCATTTCCTGATAAACTTGACCTAAATTGTCGTAAGCGTTCATCAATCCGTAGAAATTGTAAGCCCGTTCTTCTAACAGCAACTGCATTTGATAAATCCGCAAAGTCGGTTCCCACTGCTTTTGCGTTCGATAAAGTAAAGCTAATTTATCCAAAGCTTCACTAGCTTGGCCATACTGTTGAATGGGGACGGCTAAATTGTATGCTTCCTGATAGTATTGAGCTGCTAAATTGATTTGACCTATTGTTTGGTAATCGCTGGCGATCGCAATTTTTAGCGGTGGTATAGCACTCGGGTTTTGTAAGTTAAGATACACCGATGCTAGTTTTTCCCTGGCTGCGATCGCCTTTAGGGGTTGTTTCGACTGCTGGTAAACGTAGGCCAACTGTCTCAAAGTATCTACCTCAGTTGGAGGAGTTACAGGCTGCGGAGGTGCACCGTTTCCAGCAACTACAGCAGAAGTTGGCACAGCAGAATTAGCAGCAAATAAAGCGCGGTTTTCCTGAATTAAAGTTGCCAATTCCTCATACACGGGAGCAGCTTTATCGTAACTCAACCAATTGATGTGAATTAGCCCGATCGCCTTCAAAATCTGACCTTCAGCCAATATATCTTGGTTTTGGCGCGCATTTTCGAGAATTTCTTGGTAAACTTCTACAGTCGGCCCTTTAGCGCGCACCTGCTGAAAAGCAGCAGCGAAGGCGGGGAGCAACTCAGTATTAACTGGTACTTGGGATTTGACTTGTTTTTGAATTGCTTGCAACCGTTTAGTAATAAGCTGTAGTTCCAGGTTTTTACCGTTACTCCAAGCAACACTTCCCACCCGACTCAAAGCAGCAATTTCCGCCGCCGGGCCCAGATACCTCCGCAGCCGCAATTCTCGGAACCAAATTTCAAAAGCACCAGCGCCGTCTCCAGCTTCCAGTTTAGCCGCTGCTTCTAAGTTTAACTCTTCCAAAGCCGCTGCCAGTTCGTCCCGCTGAGTGCTGCTCAAAGATTCGTTAGCGGGAGCTAGGGGATCGGGTGTGGTAATTTCTAGAGGATTAGGGGAAAATTGATCGAGGCCTGGTGGATTAGTTTGGGCGCTAGCAATAGAACCAGCACACAGCCACAAGAAAAGCAAGCACCCAATTGGCACAGAACTTCTCATTCTCAAAATTTGGTTGCCGCGATTCGGCATTCCTTCTCGAAACATCAAGTTTTGCATATCTACAAAACGGTATAAATTATGTCACAAAGATGGCACAAAAGCAAACTGTTCAACAAGAGCAACAAAATAAATGTCACCGTACTGAGCAATTGTTTTCAGTTCAAGGCGCTGGGCGATCCTCTTCGAGGGCTTCGCCAACGTATTTTACGCTTATTTAGTCTAGCCCTAATTGTCTTAACTGTTTGCACAGCTTGCGCCCCCCCTCCCGCAGTTGCAAAAGACCGTTCTTTTCCAGAAATGTCCCTGGACTTTTTGGGCGAGTACCAATTGCCAAAAATCAATTTTGAAGGGGTACCAGTCGGCGGTTTGTCAGGAATTACCTACGACCCCAAAGGTATTAGCGCAGTCACTTCCAAAGCTTATCGTTTTTACGGTTTGTCCGACGACCCCAGCGAAAACGGAGAAGCCAGATTTTACAGTCTCAGACTCGACCTCACATCAAGCGATCCAGCAAATATTCGCCTGAAAAAAGTTACCGTTGAAGGCGTTACCTCCCTCAAAAACGCAGACGGTGAAACCTTCTCTTGGGGTTCCATCAATCCCGAAGGCATCGCCCTTTCTCCCCGCAATTCAGTATTTGTCGCCAGCGAAGGCGTAACTCATGTTGGCATCCCTCCTTTTCTCGGAGAATTTGACCTCAAAACAGGGCAAATGCGGGGAAATTTGCCAATCCCAAAGCGCTATATTCCCGATGCCAGCGATGAAAAACAACAGCAAGGAGTGGTGGACAATTTAGGTTTTGAATCTTTAACCATCGACCCAGAAACCTTTAGTCCGGGCGGTCTCGATCCGTTTCGTTTGTTCGCAGCTACGGAAGCGCCGTTAATGCAAGATTTAGACCCAGAACAGGCAAGCAAACTCCGTCTTTTACATTATATTATCGTCGATAAAACGCCGCAATTAGTCTCAGAAAATCTTTACAACTTAGACCAAGTTCCCATGACAGTTTTGAACGGTTTAACAGAATTAGTAACTGTAGGTGGCGGTCAGATTTTGAGTTTAGAACGTTCTTTTGGGCTGTCGGGATACGGCGCTAGGATTTATCAAGTAGCGGTTGGGGCGGCTACAGATACTTCGAGAATCCAGAGTTTTAAAGGGCGAGTGGCAGTCGAACCTGTTAAGAAAAAGTTGCTGCTAGACTTAAGCGAACTCGGAATTCCGTTGTACAATTTAGAAGGGATGACCCTCGGCCCGCGCTTGCCAGATGGCAGCCAGAGTCTAGTTTTAGTCAGCGATGACAATTTTGATGAAGCGCAGAAAACTCAGTTTATTTTGTTGAGTTTGAAGGGCAAAGGTTAAGTCAGAAGGGCGGGCTAGAAGCCCTCCCCACAAGAAGATTTATTCTTTGTGAAACAGGGATCTTGCCTGTTGATGAAAACACTAGAAGAAAATTCACTTTTTGTGGAACAGGCATCTTGCCTGTTAACAAAAATAGTATAAATGAGGTGAAATAAAATTTATTCAACTATAAAACACCCTCATCATGCCAACTCGTAAGACTTTGCAATTACCAGAAATCGAACTTTCCTACCTAGAATGGCAGCCAGAAAGTGGGTTAGAAAAATCTCCCCGTTTGCTACTGATGCACGGTTTAGCAGATAGTGCGTGTGTCTGGACTAGCTTGGGCAATTACTTGTCTAACCGCTATCATATTGTAGCGCCAGATATGCGCGGTCACGGAGAAAGTAGCAAACCGAAAACAGGCTATACTTTTGAAAGTGCGATCGCAGATTTAGAAGCTTTGATGGTACATCTCAACTGGCCTGACGCACACATTTTAGGACATTCTTGGACCGGAAAACTAGCAGCGATTTGGGCGAGGCAAAATCCCGATCGCTTTTGCAGTATGATTTTAGTAGACCCCATCTTCATCACCAAAATGCCCGCCGCGATGAAACTCACCCTGCAAATTGTTTACCGAAAATTAGACTGTCTCAAATGTGTGGGCCCGTTTGCGACTTTAGCCCAAGCAGAAGCAGCAGCAAAACAATCGGGAGAATACGCAGATTGGAGTGACGTGCAGCAAAAGGTATTCCAACACCAAATCGAACAAAAATCCGACGGAACTTGGGGCAGTAAATTTGCGATTGCAGCCAGAAATCAGATATTTGCAGAAGTGATGAAAGTTGCGGGTTTAACTGAAAATATTGAGATACCGACTTTGTTTGTACAGCCGGAAAAAGGCGTAAATCGCATGGATTGGCAAATGCAGCCATACAAGAGATACTTGAAAAATCTTACCGTTGCAAAAGTACCGGGGAATCACTGGTCTTTTTTAACTCAACCGGAAACTTTTAATCAAACTGTGGCCGATTTTTTAGAAGGTGCAAGACAGTGAATGTAGAAATTATCGCACATCGGGGATTTTCCGCGATCGCCCCGGAGAATACTTTAGCAGCTTTTGAACTGGCGATCGCCCGTGGAGCTCATTCGATCGAATTTGACATCCAGCTATCCGCCGACAACGTACCAGTGATTTTTCACGACGCAACATTAGATAGAATCACTGGAGTTTCTGGCAAAGTTAGGGAAAACACTCTGTCTCAATTGCAGACACTTAATGCGGGAAAATGGTTTAGCGATGAATTTTCACAAGAAAAAATTCCTACCTTAAAAGAATCATTAGCTATCCTCAAAAATGTTGACAAATTTCTTTACTTTGATGTCAAACCTCACTGCGAGTGGTCTGATGCAGATGTCGCGGATTTTGTCAACACTTTGAAGGGCGCAGAGATCCAACATAAATGCGTAATTACTTCCTTTAACGATGGATTTCTGGAACAAGTGCGGCGGCTATCTGGCGATTTGGCGATCGGACACATTGTTGCTAATCTAGAAGCATACAAAACTCAATTTGCTCAAGCTGTAGCCCATCAGGATAATTTGATTAGCAGTCTGTATCGCGTGTTGCTGGAAAACCCCGCACTAATTCCAGAAAGCCGGAGTCAGGGAGTTGACATTGTGGCCTGGACGGTGGACGATCGAGCTGATATGCAAAAGTTAATTGATTTGGGTATAACGCGGATAGTCACTAATTGTTTGATATGATCTTTTTAACCGCAGATGAAGGCAGATAAACGCAGATAATAGATGAATTACTTTCGCAAAAGCATCCACGAAATGTCTGGCTATGTGCCGGGGGAACAGCCACCGCTAGGCACAAAAATTATTAAATTAAATTCTAATGAAAATCCCTATCCGCCTTCTCCCAAAGCCTTAAAAGTGCTTCAGGAAATAGACGGAGAAATGCTGCGACGCTATCCAGATCCAACTGGCAAAGTTTTCCGCATTGCTGCTAGTCAAGTTTTGGGAGTGGCTGACGATTGGATTGTTGTAGGTAACGGCAGCGACGATTTATTAAACTTGATAGTTCGCGCTGTGGGCGAATCTGGGAAACCGATTGTTTGTCCCGCGCCAACCTATGTATTGTACCGCACTTTGGCAGCAATTCAAGATGCAGAATTTGTTGAAGTTCCTTATCCCGACGACTACAAGTTACCAGTCGATTTGCTAATAGCAGCACAGGGTGCTGTGACATTTGTAGCTTCGCCAAACAGTCCATCGGGAACAGCCATATCTGTTGCAGATTTGGAGAAACTGGCTAAAGAGTTATCGGGCATTCTTGTTATCGACGAAGCTTATGTAGATTTCGCAGAAGACAATGCTTTGGAATTGACAAAAAAATACTGTAATGTTATAGTTTTGAGGACGCTTTCAAAAGGTTATTCCCTGGCAGGATTGAGGCTGGGTTTTGGCATAGGAAATCCGGCGCTGCTGGCAGAATTACATAAAATCAAAGACAGCTATAATGTGGATGCTTTAGCTTATGCAGTGGGGGCGGCTGCGATCGCAGATCAAGACCACAAAACAGCCAACGCCGAAAAGATTAAGGCTTCGCGAGCAAAACTAGCCGTTAGCTTCAAGGAATTAGGCTTTGACGTTTGGCCCTCGCAAACCAACTTTTTGTTAGTTAGACCACCAAACGGCGATGCAGAAAGAATTTATCAAACACTCAAAGTACGGGGAATATTGATTCGATACTTCAATCAGCCTCGATTAGAAGACAAATTGCGGATTAGTGTAGGTACGGAGGAACAGAATCAAATATTAGTTAAAACTTTGAAAGAAATTCTCTAAATAACGATCGCACTAAAATTAGTTTCTAGTAATGGCTTTAGTCCTCTGATTTGTATCAAGACTTGCATTCCTCACTACCAACAGCTTGATTACGGATAATAATTAGGATTATCAATAGCCAACCCTGCCGATTGAGCAATATCCAGCAATCTGTTATCTGCAGAAACAAAAATTAGTTGAGTTTCTGGCATGGATGTTAAAACAGATTGAACGCGCAAAGCAGACGCCAATTGCACAGCATCATAAGCCCGCAGTGGATATTGAACAATCAATTCACCCGCCCTTTCAACCAGTGCCACATCAACTTCGATAACTCTATACCGACTATTGAATTCAGAGCGAAACTTTGCAATAAGTGCAGCAACTTCCGCAGCAGTTATACCGCCTTCACGTTGTCTGCGTGCAAAAGCACTAAGAACTTCCACCCAGGTGATGCGGACTAGAAGCAGCGAGTTACCAGTCTGGGAATCCGTGAGCGTTTTTATCCAAGGGCTGCCAATTTCAACCACATATCTTTTGATGAGGGCGCTGCTATCCAAAAAATAAATGTTTACCACGGGCCGCGATCCTCGATAATCATTTCTGATAGAGGCTTGCCCGGTTTTGCCCCTAACCTTTTAGCCAATTCATACACATCTTCATCAGTGACAGCCTCGACGTTATGGGCAGCGTTAGGTAGTGGAGTCACCAATCCTCGGTCAACTAAAAACTGGATTGCCAATTCTGCCTGCTTTTTTGGATCATCTGGCCAGAGTTGAATCTGCACAGTTTCCCCATCCTGGAAAGACACAGAACTCAAGGGACGAAAAACCCCGTTTTCGTAGATAGCAGTAATAGTTTCTGGCATAATTACCCTCTTAATTAAATGCTTTGACTTATTGTACTTCTTTTAATTACTTCGTTGCCACCACAGCCAAATTCCAGGCCAAGCGCTTCATCAAAGGCAACTTCTTCAAAAACCCATCAAACCCTTCCAATCGAGAGTATTCCGGTTTCAATCTCTCTTGTTCAATGATAATCTTTTTCCAATAACGCTCCTCATTTGGATGCACTTTTTCGATCAAATAAAAGCGTAAAAAAATCCACAGCGATGTCAGCCAAAACGTATCGTAAGCCGTCTCGGAAAACAAAGATTGAACAAGTTTCACAATATTAATATCCAAAGGACTTTCATCCTCCGTCCGCACCTCAGTCGCCATTCTGCGGTAAACATTAATCACCGGATTGTGCTTCATCGGGTCCCAAAAGCAAGCTTTGCCACCCGGCTTCAGCACGCGGTGCATTTCGCGAATTGCCTTTTCTGGTTCCGGTAAATGGTGCAATAAATTAGAAGCATAAACAATATCAAAACTATTGTCCGGGAAATCCAGCGCCATTGCATTCACCGTGCAGCCGTCTATTTTGACGCCGTTTTTCTCAGCCAATTTCAGAGCAACTTCTACCATGCCCTGAGAATAGTCAGCCGCCACACAATGCGCGCCTTTTTTAGCAAAATAAACGCTATTTTCTCCCGCGCCGCAGCCTAAATCTAACAGCCGTTTGCCTGTAATATCGCCCATTTGCTGGACGATAAATCTATTTTCTGGGGCGGTGCAAGCTTCAAAGTAATCATTAACTCTAATGCCGTCAATATCGATCGTAGATGCCCAAGCATCGTGGAATTGTCGCTCTTTTTTTAAAGTTTCGTCTTGCATTTTTCAAGAGTTGGTTATTAGTAAAAAAAGTAATTTTAAACCGCAGATAAACCAGAATCAAGGCAGATTTATCTGCTTCGCTCTAGGTTCGTCTGCGGTTTGTTTCAAGAAAAATGGCTGACAATAAATTTATCAGCGCTGTGCTTCTGCAACAACTTCATTTCCGATCGCAGTTGGCTGTCCCGAGGATTTTTCAGCACTATGCTGCAATGCCTGATACAGCCGATTTAAAGCGCTGATGTATGCTTCTGCGGAGGCTACGATAATGTCGGTATTTGCCGAGTGACCGGAAAATACTTTGCCTTCGTGGCGCAAGCGAATTGTTACTTCGCCGATCGCATCTATGCCCGCTGTCACCGATTGTACAGAAAACTCGATTAACTCGTTGGGTACGTTTACCACCCGGTTAATTGCCCTGTAAATCGCATCCACAGGCCCGGTGCCGATGGCAGCATCGGTCAATTCTTCCCCCGCAGGAGTCCGCACCGTTACGGTTGCTGTCGGCCGCGATTTGTCGCCACAGGAAACCTGCACCAATTCTAACCGGAAAAGTTCCGGTGCTTGGTGCGCTTCGTTATTGGCGATCGCTTCTAAATCCCAATCAGTAATCTCTTTTTTCTTGTCTGCCAAATCTTTAAACTTGACAAAAGCCTTATTTAACTCATCGTCGGCCATTTCAAAACCCAACTCTTTCAAGCGAGTGTGAAATGCGTGGCGGCCGGATAATTTGCCCAAGACTATTTGATTTTCAGTTAAGCCGATCGACTCAGCGTCCATAATCTCGTATGTCCGCTTATTTTTAAGCACCCCGTCTTGGTGAATGCCCGACTCGTGAGCGAAAGCATTTGCCCCGACAATCGCCTTATTTGGCTGCACCAACATCCCCGTCAAATTGGAAACCAGGCGGGAAGTTTTGTAAATTTGACGCGAGTCAATATTTGTCAGCGGTTCCTCAGAATCCGCAGCCCTGCCCAAGAACGGATTATAATATTGGCGCCGCACGTAAAGCGCCATTACCAACTCTTCCAGAGCTGCATTTCCCGCCCGTTCGCCAATCCCGTTAATCGTGCATTCTAACTGTCTGGCGCCATTTTTCACGGCTTCCAAAAAGTTAGCAACAGCCAATCCTAAGTCATTGTGACCGTGAACCGAAATAATTGCGCGATCGATATTCGGCACATTTTCCTTAATTCCGCGAATCAAAGCCCCAAATTCGCTCGGAGTCGTGTACCCTACAGTATCGGGAATATTAACAGTAGTCGCACCCGCTGCGATCGCCCGTTCTAGAACCTGATACAAAAACTCCGGTTCCGATCGACAAGCATCTTCCGGCGAAAACTCCACATCATCCACAAAAGACTTAGCGTAAGCCACCATTTCCGGCACAATTTCCAGAACCTCAGCCCGCGTCTTTTTCAGCTTATACTCCAAGTGAATATCAGACGTAGCCAGAAACGTATGAATTCGCGCATTTGCTGCTGGTTTCAGAGCCTCTGCTGCTGTTTTAATATCCGGCTTTCTCGCCCTTGCTAAACCGCAAATTGTGGGCCCATCTTCCGTACCCACCGAGCGGGCTATTTTTTGGACTGCCTCGAAATCTCCCGTGCTGGTGAAAGGGAAACCCGCTTCAATCACATCCACGCCCAATCTCGCTAACTGCCGAGCGATCGTCAGCTTTTCATCCACATTCAGAGATGCACCCGGAGATTGTTCTCCGTCCCGCAAAGTCGTATCGAAAATAATAATCCGGTCTTGACTTGGTTGAGTTTTCATAGCTCTAAAAAAGTGTTTTCCTGATTTTTACTTGTCCGTTTTTCTGGATTTTTAGCCTCCAGTCACCAGTCCCCTGTTTCGCGCCAATAACGAATAATTAATAACCGCTAACCCATAACTACTGACTAATGACTGCTGACTAATGACTAATGACTAATGACTAATAACTACTGGCTAATGACTAATGACTAATAACTACTGACTAATAATCCATCTTCTCGATATGTTCCCTAATTTCATTTAGGTCTATATACCTATCTGTAGCATTTCGTAACTCTCTAGCAATCATTCCTTCGGTTGATACCACAGTAATATGAGTATTTTTCGAGCGCAGCAGCTCGATCGCCCGCTCAAAATCCCCATCCCCGCTAAACAGCACAACTTGGTCGTATTGATCCACGGTATTAAACATATCAACCACAATTTCTATGTCTAAATTAGCCTTTTGGGAATATCTGCCCGAAGCATCGTCGTAATATTCCTTAAGAATTTTAGTGCGAACCGTGTAACCTAGACTGATCAAAGCATCTCGAAATCCTCTTTGATCTTGGGGGTCTTTCAAACCCGTATACCAGAAAGCATTGATCAAGATGACATTCGGCTGCGAAGTTTTGAAATATTCGAGCACCCTGCGAGGATCAAAAAACCAGCCGTTCTTTTGTTGAGCGTAGAACATATTGTTCCCGTCCACAAAAATAGAAAGGCGGTTCATTAAGTTTGTCATAGAAACTTAGACCTAATAATTGTAGAAAGAAGTTAATCTAAATATCACATTTTAGCAACATGGAGCTAACTGAGGCAATAGATTAGACTTCAGAAAACTCCATCTCCCCAGTATTTCATATTTTTGGCTCTACCGCCAGAGGGTTCTTTTAACCCTGCTTGCATTTGAGCGAGGGGCCCTCACAAACTATACGCCTAGTAACTCAATACCGGTTGCCGTGTCAAGGTTAATGGCACCTTCAAACCACTGCCAGTACCGCCCTACCGCCAAGCCGGCATACCCAAGCGCATAGCAGTAGATGTTGCTCCCCTGATTTCATAGCGCAGATTACCTCCGCTCAAGCCTTTTTGCTTTCAAGGGCCCAGCGAGCTAACTCTGTCCGGTTGTGCAGACCTGTTTTGCCCAGCATATTGCTGACGTGGCTTTCGATAGTCCGCTGGCTGACATTCATCACGTCTGCGATCTGGCGGTTTGCCATACCCTGCGCTAGCAACTGTACCACCTTTAACTCAGTGGGAGTCAATTCGACATTGCGACGCGCCTTAATTTTTGGGCCACTCTCCATACCTGGATTTGAGTGGCGAATCAAGCGGGATGCTGCTTTCAGAGAAGATTCCACTTGGGCTACCAGTTCTTCTGGTTCAAAAGGCTTGACTATATAAACGTCAGCCCCAGTGCTCAAGCCTTTTACTCGGTCTGAACTTTGACCTTTGGCGGACAAGAAAAGAACCGGAATCCAGCTCGTGCGAGGGTCTTCTCTGATGTGTTTGACTAAAGTGTAGCCGTCCATTTCCGGCATCATCACGTCGCAGATAATCAAGTCTGGAACTTCTTGTTCTAGTTTTTCCAGAGCGTCTCTGCCGTTTTCTGCTGTAATGACGTTGTAACCCCGAAACTCCAAGTAGTCCTTGACCAGCAAGATCAAATTGGGGTCGTCGTCAACCAGCATCAGCCGTTTTTGCTCTCCTGAATTATTGTCCTTTGTCATGTTTATTCCCGCTAAAGTATCCCGCACACTTGCTTGTTTTCACTTCTGTTTTTTCGCTCAGTCCCCCGCCACCCGGGTGGGAGTAGAGGACGACGATCGGGTGAAGGGATGGCGGTGAGGGAAAGCGGGGCGGGTATTACCGCTTCCCAACCTGTAATCGACGGCTGTTTGTGAGTGTCTTACGACCTGGAACGCAGCCAAAACCAGTAATGGACGATCGCCCTGTCAAGATCAGCCTTGATTGATTTGAGACTCCCTAACAGATCCCAAGTTAAATATCTTTAATCTCGATCGGTTCAATTTCAGGTTAATGCCCCGGTTTTAAATGATACTTCTGATATAGAGAAATTTAAGCAGACTCCCTACTTACGTATTTAACTGTTTCTAGTGTAGTTTGGCAACCTGCTTAGTGTCTGCCACTGAGAAATTTTTGCACAAAATTTCACAGTCCCTCCGATCGATTTTTTTGGCTGTACCTTTTGAGAAACACAAGGAACACGGGAAGCTGCACGAAGACAATCACCTAACTACAGTTTTTTTGAGCTGTAGCAGGTGCGATCGCCCCGACGCCAAACTGTCTCAAATTCTCACCCTTAACCTTAAATTTAACCTTTAATTATACCCATGTACTTTAACAGCGCTATAATTAGACGTTTTGCTCCGCCTCAGCAGGCACAGGCAAAGGATGAGTCAAGAAAGCGTATTCTTGAACGACCTTTGAGTTGAGGAGATGTTCCTGAATAATTCTCTCAATGACGGGGGGAGTAACGTCGCGATACCACACTCCGTCTGGATAGACTACCATAATCGGGCCAGACGCGCACACTCGCAGGCAATTGGCTTTGGTGCGAAAAACGCAGGCTGGTCGATCGGCACTTGGCTTGTCCAACCCCAATTCTTGCAAGCGTTTTTTTAAGTAATTCCACGCCTCCAGACTCGTTTGGCGATCGCAGCACTTGGGCACGGTTTGGTCGGCACAGATAAAAATATGCCGCTCGATTTGAGCGATTCCCAGGCTTTGGACGCAAGCACTCAAGCCTTGGCTGCAAGATTCCTCGTTATTTTCTGTCATTGTCTTCATCAATCAAAAGTAATTGGTTAGCGGTCTAAAGTCATCACCACAGCCCCCACTCCCCCCTCTCCTTCCCTCCAACTCATTTTCTGTTCGGGAACCCGTACTGACAACTAAGTTGCGATCGACCGTGACTAAAGCTAAATTAGCACTCAGGAGTCGAGAGTGCTAATATGTCAGTAGCAAGCAGTCGGCTGTTGCTTTTAGAGCGACCTCTGACGGCTGACTGACTAGGATCTGTAATCTGGAGATTTATTTATGGCAGCAGTATCACTGAGTGTTTCTACCGTTAAACCATTAGGCGAGCGCGTGTTCGTGAAAGTAAGCGCTAGCGAAGAAAAAACCGCCGGCGGCATCCTTTTACCCGACACAGCTAAGGAAAAGCCCCAAGTAGGCGAAGTCGCGGCCGTAGGCCCCGGCAAGCGCAACGACGACGGCAGCCGCACTGAAATGGAAGTCAAAGTCGGCGACAAAGTTCTCTACTCGAAATACGCCGGCACCGACATCAAACTCGGCACTGACGAATACGTCTTGCTAGCCGAAAAAGACATTCTGGCGATCGTTAACTAATTAATCATTAGTCATCAGTCCTTAGTCATCAGTCATTAGTTTAAAGCGAACGCCGCCAAACAACTAATGACACGGGGCAAATGACTAAAATTCATCATCCCCAATCCACAATCTCAAACCCTCAAATCCCCAAAAACTATGGCTAAGCGTATCATCTACAACGAAAATGCACGTCGCGCCCTCGAACGCGGTATGGACATTTTGGCCGAAGCAGTGGCAGTAACCCTGGGCCCCAAAGGCCGCAACGTGGTTCTCGAAAAGAAATTCGGAGCTCCTCAAATCGTCAATGACGGTGTTACCATCGCCAAAGAAATCGAACTAGAAGACCATGTAGAAAATACAGGCGTTGCCCTGATCCGTCAAGCAGCTTCCAAAACCAACGACGCAGCAGGCGACGGTACCACAACAGCTACCGTTTTGGCTCACGCAATGGTCAAAGAAGGTCTGCGTAACGTAGCAGCCGGCGCAAATGCGATCGCCCTCAAACGCGGTGTTGACAAAGCAACCACGTTTTTGGTAGAAAAAATTGCCGAACACGCCAAACAAGTAGAAGATTCCAAAGCCATCGCTCAAGTCGGCTCCATCTCTGCTGGTAACGACGATGAAGTCGGTCAAATGATTGCTAACGCAATGGACAAGGTGGGCAAAGAAGGCGTGATTTCCCTAGAAGAAGGGAAGTCTATGACCACCGAATTGGAAATCACCGAAGGGATGCGCTTCGACAAAGGCTACATTTCTCCCTACTTCGTCACCGACACCGAACGGATGGAAGCGATTCTAGAAGAACCCTTCATCTTGCTGACAGACAAGAAAATCGCTTTGGTACAAGATTTAGTACCTGTGCTCGAACAAGTAGCTCGTTCCGGCCGCCCGCTGTTGATCATTGCAGAAGACATTGAGAAAGAAGCTCTAGCTACCCTCGTTGTCAACAAACTGCGCGGTGTGTTGAACGTGACTGCTGTTAAAGCACCAGGTTTTGGCGATCGACGCAAAGCCATGTTAGAAGATATCGCCGTATTGACCGGCGGTCAACTAATCACCGAAGATGCCGGTTTGAAACTGGAAAATACCAAGCTCGACATGATCGGCAAAGCTCGCCGCATCACCATCACCAAGGACAGCACCACAATTGTTGCCGAAGGTAACGAAGCCGCCGTTAAGTCCCGTTGCGAACAAATTCGCCGTCAAATGGACGAAACCGAGTCTTCCTACGACAAAGAAAAGCTGCAAGAACGTTTGGCCAAATTGGCTGGCGGCGTCGCAGTCATCAAAGTCGGCGCGGCTACCGAAACAGAAATGAAGGATCGCAAACTGCGTCTTGAAGATGCGATCAACGCTACCAAAGCTGCTGTAGAAGAAGGAATTGTTCCTGGTGGCGGTACAACTTTGGCTCACCTGACTCCTCAATTGGAAGAGTGGGCTAACAGCAGCCTGAAGGGCGAAGAATTGACCGGTGCATTGATTGTGGCACGGGCTCTGGCTGCTCCTCTGAAGCGGATTGCTGAAAATGCTGGTTTGAATGGCGCTGTGATTGCTGAGCGCGTCAAAGAAAAGCCGTTCAACGTCGGTTTCAACGCAGCGACAAATGAGTTTGTCGATATGTTTGAAGCTGGTATCGTTGACCCTGCGAAGGTGACTCGTTCTGCTCTGCAAAATGCCGCATCTATTGCTGGTATGGTGCTGACAACCGAGTGCATCGTCGTTGACAAGCCTGAACCGAAGGATGGCGCTGCTGCTGGCGCTGGCGGCGGCATGGGCGGCGGCGACTTCGATTACTAATTAATCGATCTTCTATCGATCGTTTGATGGGGCGGGCTTTAGCGCCCGCCTTTTTAATAGACAAAATTGCTGTTTCCTGATGGGGACAGCAATGTTTTTTTGGGGCTGACTAAACTGCTCTACCAGTGTAATAATACTGCTCTAACAGTATAATAATACTGCTCTACTGGTATACTGAAAACAGTGATTACCAGTCAAGCAATTAAATTGCAAGAGGTCAGGCAAATGTCAGCCACCATCACAATTAGCCCCAGCGAAATTCGGCAGATATTTCAGCCACGCACGTCCAGCGCTTCAAGGTTTTGGGAACTGGCTCAAAAAGCAAACAATTTAGCTGTAATAATTGACGCTCGTTGGGATCAAATTCCCCCTGAAACACGAGAATTACTCAAGATTTTTGCCTATGCCGTAATTGAACCGCCTCAAGAAATTAAGGGGATTTTTGTTTACTATTTAGGGCGTTGTTTGTGGAATTTTTCTTTATTTTTAATTGAACTTAAAGGTGAGAAAAAAAGTGTGCTAGCTTACAATGTTGCGTTTGAACGTCTTCTCAATGCGATTTTGAGTGGAGTTGAACGCGAAGATATGGCTTATGAAAAAGCACTATCCGAAGCCCTGGAGGAAACTTTTGCAGGGTTGGAAACTAGCGAGGCGATGACGGCGAAGGAGGTCTGTGAACGGATCAGAGCAATTTCATATCAAGCTCTCGAATAACTTTGAAAGAACTCAGCAAAAACTGATCCGCGATCGGTATCGTAAAAATCAGGCAGGATTAGTAAAATTTGTCGAATTAATCCAAAAATTTATCAAATTTTTGAGTATTGACCCCCGTCCCCGTCCACCGTTGGGACATTTAGAACCTTGGCCTCAAGGCTCTAGCCGTGATGGATTAGAATTGTGGAAGCTGGAGTTTAAAATGCCTCAGCTTCGCGGAGCCGCTGAACAAGGGCGACTTATATATTTGTTAGATTTTAGAAAAAAAGAAGTTGTGTTGGTGTGGATTTACACGCACGCAGAATTCGAGAAACGCCCACCTGATAAGAATATAAAGCATTTATTGATCGAAATTATGGATAATTATGAAGTTTCAGATGAAAGTAAAAATTTAGACGACTGTGGAGACGATGAAACTGGAAAAGACAAAGGTGGAGAAAATAAATCAAATGACAGTCAAGGTGCATAATCAAAATGTGGCTTTTATTACCTTTGAATAACCAGGTACACCAATTATGAAACTTTATCACACTCCCATTTCCACCAACTCCCGCCGCGTGTGGGTCGCCCTTTTAGAAAAAAACCTCGATTTTGAATTAATAGAAATCCACTTGGACGGCGATCACTTGCAGCCTGAATTTGTGGCAATGAATCCTTTTCACCGCATCCCTGTTTTGGTCGATGATGGCTTCACCGTCTTCGAGTCTCTGGCAATTCTTGACTATCTAGAAACGAAGTATCCCGAACCGGCAATGCTCCCGAAAGAACCGCAAGATTTGGCAGTTGTGAAAATGGTAGAATTTGTCACGATTAACGAACTTGGGCCGGCCCTTTCCCCCCTCATTAGCGAAAAAATGGGCTGGGGAAATCCTGAACCTCAAGCAATAAAAAAGGCGAAGGAAAAAGTCAATACTGTGCTGGCATTTTTTGAAGGTTTGTTGGACGATCGCCCTTTTTTCGGTAGCAACAATGTGACGTTTGCCGAGTGCACTGCCGGTACCGTCGTGCCTTTGCTGTCGTCGCAGGTTGGTGTATCCATAGACGGTTATCCAAAAATTCAAGCTTGGTGCGATCGACTGCTTGCCCGCCCCTCATGGCAGCAAACTCAATTCACCGAAGCAGATTTGGCGGCTTTCGTCTCTCGAAGACAAAAATTTCTGGCACAATCTGAAGCCTCATGAACCCATCAATTGTCAAGCGATCGCTCTTTTTCCTAGCTATTTTCGCCTGCACCCAAATTCCCATCGCAGCAATGGGGCAGCCCGCCGCCCGATCGAACTACGAATCAATTAAGGGTAAACAGTTCCTTGTCGATCGCAAAATTACCGTCTCCAATCCCAAAGATATCGCAGCCAAACTCTTTAGCAGCGACACAGAATCTGAAGGCCGAAAAAGCGACCAAATTTCAGTTGAATATCCCACGCGAGAAACAGCCGTAATTGTCCAAACCGTCGTCGGTTTAGCTGACGATTCTGTTGCTGCAATGCGGCACCGCATCGAACTAAGACTCAGGCAAAATAAGTGGGAAATTGTCTGGATTGGCCGACAATCCAAGTGTCAACCAAATCGCGGACACCAAGATTGGGCAAGCGGCCGCTGTCAGTAGAAAGGTCGATCGGCTTTTTGCTTAAATTCTTTCACCCCGGATGCGTTGGACGAACGAAGCTAAGACTTGAGGCCACCGACGAAAAACAGAGGCACAGAAAGATTCGCTACCGCTGACTCGCGACAGCAATAAGTTATTCCTGCGTAAGTCAGGGAAGGAATCTGGGCTCGGCGTTGTTCCCTGGCTGCGCGACAATAACTTACCAACTATTTTGGGTGTCGATCGCTCTTTTTGGCTAAAAGAGCGATCGAACTCAGAAGTTTACTTGCACATGATTAAATTTCCCGCCGAGATGAATCCGGCCACAGGGGCTGAAATCTCAACCCAATTGCGATTTTCTCCATTCTTATCTTTGACTAACTGGAAATTCGGTACAAGCGTTACTTGACCGTTAGCCGGTACACCGCCTTTAACAGCAGAAGTCTTTGAAGGTTCGGTGCGGATAGCTAGACCCCTCGGCGCTACGCGAGGTTCTACTTGGCGGCACAGACTTACCGGGCCCGTTGCAGGTGCTGGTGCAGGTGCTGGTGCAGGTGCTGGCGCAGGCGCTGGCGCAGGCGCTGGCGCAGGTGCTGGCGCAGGCGCTGGTGCTGGCGCAGGCGCTGGTGCTGGTGCTGGGGCAGGCGCTGGTGCTGGTGCTGGCGCAGGCGTCGGTGCAGGTGCTGGCGCAGGTGCTGGTGCAGGTGCTGGTGTCGCTGCCGGCCTTGGGGAAGGTGCCGGTGCTGGTGCTGGTGCTGGTGTCGCTGCCGGCCTTGGAGAAGGAGTTTGACTAATTGTGGTGCTGGCGGTCGTGCACGAACCTAAATTAGCCTCGTTTTTGGGGTATCCGGTAGCTACATACCCTTTTACGGGAGCGGTAATTTGAATCCAGAGGCGGCCATCTGAGGCTTTAACAGAACTAGCGCTTTGGGGTACCGTTACCTGAGTGTTAATTGCTACACTGCCAACTCTAGGGGATTTGGGGTCTGGGTTCTGGCGAACGGTCAAACCTTCTTTGGGAGTGACTTTGCGGCAAAGGTTGCCAGCCTGGGCTATTTGAAACGTGGCGCTATCTTCAAAGGAAATATTTTCCCCATGTTGACTGACAGTGGATGTTGATGGGGCGGCAACACCGATGGCATTCGCCTGCACACTTCCGGCTACCATCGCGATCGCGCCCAGCAATGCAGCGGGTTTATTCCAGCAATTCAAGTTTTTCATCCGTTCAACTCCTCACTTAAACACAATCATTATCTTAATTGCAGGTCAATATAGCAAAAAAATCGATTTGTCTTCCACAAAAAAGCTTTGTATAACTTTTTTATGACCAAAAGTCAAGTTCTATTTATATTATTTAATGTTTGGTGAGTTGAGCGAAGACAAATAAAGCTGCTACGCCGATAAATGACTCATTATGGCAGAGCGGGGGAGAGAGAAGGCGAGAGTGTTTGAGTCGAGGAATGGGAGAGCGGGAAAGTCAACAGTCAATAGTTAACAGTTTAAATGCGTGACAGTTTGCTAGGAATCCAAGTTATGTGTTGTCCGTCAATATCTTGTCAGGTGTTCGTTAAACCATTTAGCTGTCAGTTGTTGCAGTTGAGTAATATGGGGCTACATTTCAGGTGAATTCTTGGCAGCTTCGAGACCGAGATGGTGTTTGAGATGCTGCCAGATTCAAATGGACAGGCGATTGGTGCGATCGACCCCATCGTCGTACTGGGGTGTCGGAAGCCGGATACAGTTCTTCGATCTCCACTGTCTATCGTACCTTACTTAAACAGAACTTACGCACTCAAGGGCGTTAAATCGGCGTTGCTGAATCAAGGTATGAATGCCCCAGGAATGGGAATATCGTGAAATTTCAAGTAATGTATTAATAACTTA